>CAYTXK010000099.1:0-7678 GCA_964441645.1 uncultured Acidobacteriota bacterium | reverse complement strand
ACATCGAGTCCCGCTTCCAGCAAGGCCAGCAGCATCAAAGGATCGTGCGAGGCCGGGCCGATGGTGGCGACGATTTTGGCTTTGCGCATTACGGGCCGCTCCTTCCCGGCGCCGCGGCCGCCGCCCGGCGCATCAAAGGAATGGAAAGAACGGGCGGGTTCGGGCAGCGTATCATCGCGATCCGAGGCTCCTCCGGGTGGTCAAAAGGGGATTCATCTTAGCACAGGTGATTGACCCCGAGCCGAGCGGCGTGGCAGACTTCGAGAAGGGGAGAAAAAGCCATGAGAGCCCGTAATCCCGTAGCCGGAACGCTGTGGCTGGTTTTACTCATCGCCTGCGGAACCGGCCTGCTGGCCCTGGCCGGGCAGCCGCCGCCGCCGGAGGAAAAGCAGGGGCCGCTGCCGCCCCAGCCACCCCCCGAGCAGCAGCCCGGCTACACGCTGTCGGTGGACGTCCCGCTGGTCAACGTAGACCTGACGGTGGTGGACCGGAGCGGGAACTTCGTTTCCGGGCTGCAAAAGGAGCATTTTCGCGTCTACCAGGACGGTGAGGAACAAGAAATCGCGGCTTTTGCTCCCAGCGAGGCTCCGCTGACCACCGTGCTGGTGCTGGAAACCACGCCTACCATCTACTATCTGGTCTGGGAAAAGATAGACGCGGCCTACCTTTTCTTGCGGCAACTGCGCAAAGGCGACTGGGCGGCGCTAGTGGGCTTCGATCTGAGACCGCGCATCATTGTGGATTTCACCCAGAATGCCTATCAAATCGGAGAAGCCCTGCGCCGCTTGCAATTCGGCGCCGGCGGCTTTCGCGAGACCAATACCTTCGACGCCATCATTGACACGCTGAAGAATCTGCAAGAGGTGGATGGCAAGAAATCCATCGTCGTCATCGGGACGGGGCGGAACACCCTGACCACGCATGTGTGGGACGACATCCGGCGGATTGTCCGCGAAGAGCGCACGACAATTTTCTGCATCGGAATGACCTTCCTGCTGCAGAACATCTATGACACCCGGGAGACCTATGGCGACCGCACCGCGCATTTCGGTCGGAGCGAACTGTTGATGGCCGAGAACCAGATGAGGGCGCTGGCGGAGATGACCGGCGGGCGCGCCTACTTCCCGCGCTTCACGACCGAGCTGCCTTCGGTCTACCAAGAAATCGGCGCCATGCTGCGCAACCAGTACAGCCTGGCCTTTCGGCCGCGCAACTTCAAGCGCGATGGCAAATATCACAAGATTGAGGTCAAGCTGGTGGGTTCCGACGGCCAGCCGCTGAAGGTGACGGATCAGAGAGGCAAGAACGTCAAGTACGAAATCTACGCGCGCCAGGGATACTACGCCCCCGAAGCCTAAACCCGCGGCGAGACTTCTCCGGGTGCGTCCTCTCCTCTCTCTCGTCAGCGGCCTTTGTTGCCTGGCTTTTGCGCCGGGCGCCAGCGGCCAGGTTCCCGCGGAAAGCCCCACGCTGCGAGTGGACGTCCGGCTCGTCAACGTCGAGGTGGCGGTGACGGACGGCTCGGGAAAGTTCATCCCTGATCTCAAGCCGGAAAACTTTCTCATCCGGGAAGACGGCGTTCCGCAGAAGGTTACGCATTTTGCTCCCACCCGCGCGCCGGTGCGGGTGGCCCTGCTGGTCGAAGCCAGCCCCGCCGTGTACCTCCTGCACGCCGAGCACTTGAGCGCCGCTTTTCTCCTCCTGCGCGCCCTGCGCCCCGAAGACGAAGTGGCGCTCGTGACCTACGCCCGCGGCCTGCAACCCGAGCTGCCCTTCACGCGCGATAAGAGTCTGGTCGAACAGCGCTTGAACTCGCTAGGAGGATTCGGCCTGGGGATGGCAGAGATGAACCTGTTCGACGCCGTCGCCCAAACACTGGACTGGCTCAACCCGCCTCCGCAACGCACGGCCGTGGTCCTCATCGGCACGGGGCTTGATTCCGGCAGCCAGACCCGGTGGGAGGAACTGCGGCAGCGCGTCGGCGCCAGCCAATTAACGTTCTTTACCGTCGCCATGGGGCGCTTGCTGCGCGACGAGCCCAAGCGAAAGAAAAAACGCTCGGAAGAGGAGCAGGCGCTGGAGACGCTGGAAGCGAGCTTCAGCCGCGCCGATGATCGCCTGGAAGCTCTGGCGGCCGCCAGCGCCGGCGAAGCTTTTTTTCCCTCATCGGCGCGAGAGCTCGAGCGCCACTACGGGGAAATTGCCGAGCGGCTGCGGAATCTTTACAGCCTCGGCTACAACCCTTCGAACCCCGCCCGCGACGCCGCCTACCGGCAAATCTCCGTCCAGCTCGTGGATGGAACCGGGGCGCCGTTGACTCTGCGCGACGCCCGGGGCAAATCCATCCCTTACCGCGTCTTCGCGCGCCCCGGCTACTTCGCCCCGCGCAACTAGTGCCGTTCCAACTTTCTTGACACTTGCAGGGCGCCTCGGGGTGCGCCCTCTCCAGGAAAGTTGGAACGGCACTAGGGGATCAGCAATACTTTCCCGATATTCCGGCGGTCGTGGATGAAGTGGTGCGCCGCCACCGCCTCGCTCAAGGGAAACGTGGCCCCGATGTGCGGCTTGATTTTTCCTTCCCCATAGAGGCGGAAAAGTTCCTGAGTCCAGCCGCGCACGCGCGTGGGCTCCGCCCGACCCAGGGTGCCCAGGTGAACGCCGATGACGGCGCGGTTGGTCCCAATCAAATCGAGCGGATCGAAGCGAGGCGTTTTCCACCAGGCTGCCAGCGCTCGGAGCGAGCGGCCTTTGCCCGGCACCGCCGCGGACATCCCGAAGCAAAGCAGGCGACCCCCGTGGCGCAGCAGACGGTAGCTCTTGCGGTACGATTCGCCGCCCACGGCGTCGAGAACGACGTCGACGCCTTCGCCGTTTGTCTGCCGGCGGACTTCCTCTTCGAAATCCTGGGTGCGGTAGTCAATCAGATGGGCCACACCCTGTTGGCGGAGGAAGTCGTGCTTGGTGGCGGAGGCGGTGCCGAAAATTTCCGCCCCGGCCAGCTTCGCCAGTTGAATGGCGGCCAGTCCGACTCCGCCCGCCGCGGCGTGAATCAGCACGCGCTCGCCCGGGGCAAGATGCGCGAAAGCGGTGAGCGCCTGGTAGGCGGTCAGATAGTTGACCGGCAACGCTGCCGCCTCCTCGAAGCTCATCGCGGCGGGGATGGGCACGACGCTCTCCGCAGGCGCGGCAATCTTTTCCGCGTAGGCGCCGGTAAAGGTTAAAACGATGACGCCCTCGCCGACCCGCGGCGCCGCGACGCCTTGGCCCACCGCTTCGACTTCGCCCGCGGCTTCCAGACCGGGTGTGAAGGGAGGCTTGGGGCCGCCGAAGTAGAAGCCCACCCGCATGAGGATGTCGGCGAAATTGATGCCGGCGGCGCGCACCCGCACCACCACCTGCCCCGGGCCGGGCCGCGGCTCCGGCTGCTCGCGCAGCGCCATCACTTCCGGCCGGCCGTAGCGAGTCACCACAATGGCTTTCATTGTCTTCCCCTCAGTAGCCTTTGACCTTGTCCACCATGTTTAACAGTTCGCGCCCGGCGAAGTAGCGGTCCAAATTCTCCAGCAGCAACGCCGCGTGACGATGCCAGAGCCGCTCAGACACACCCGCGATGTGCGGGGTAAGGAACAGGTTGGGGGCCTCCCAGAGCGGGCTCGCGGGCGGAAGCGGCTCCTCTTCGGTGACATCGAGCGCGGCCCCGGCAATTTGTTTTTCTCGCAGCGCCTCGAGCAACGCGGCTTCGTCCACCAGAGCGCCGCGGCCGACGTTGATGAAATAGGCGGTCTTTTTCATGGCGCCGAACCGCTGGCGGTTGAAGAAATGCTCGGTCTCTGGCGTCTGCGGCGTCGCCAGAACCACAAAATCGGCCTCGGGCAGTGTGGTATCCAGGCTGTCGGCGCTTACAACGCTGTCGGCGTGCTCGCCGCCTTGCGTCGGGTCGCGCTTCACGCCCACCACGCGCATCCCGCAGGCGTGTGCGCACCGTCCGAGCTCTTTGCCGATGGCCCCGTAGCCAACAATCACGAGCGTCCGCCCATTGATCTCCATTGGGTGCGGCTCTTCGTCCCAAATCGCCTGCTGCGCCCAGTGTTTCTTCTGCTGGTAGCGCGCGGCGCTGGGCAGCCGCCGGGCGAGCGCCAGGATGAGCGCCAGGGCGTGCTCGGCCATGGTAGTGGCATGCACGTGGCGCGCGTTGGTGATGATGACGCTGGAAGCCAGGATGTCGTCGCGCAGCCACTGGTTGACGCCCGCTGCCAGCGTGTGCACCCATTTGAGTTTCTGGGCCGCGGCGAACTGTTCGCGCTTGAGCCCCAAGCCCACGAAAATGTCGGCGTCGCGGAGCTCTTCGGCGAGCTGCGAATAATCCTTCAGATGCACGACGCGCAAACCGGCGTAACGATTCTGAATCGCGGTGGCCAGCCACTCGGGAAACCGCCACTGTGTGAAGCGCGTGGCGAGGCAGGCCACGAGTTTGGTCTGGGCTGGCTCCGGCATGGGTCTATGAAAGCACAGTCGGCCGTTCGGCGCTACGCGGCCGCGCACTGGCCGGCGCTATAATCGCCGCGGAGGAACCGTAACCGATGGCTGGCTCGAGCGCTGTCTCGCTCATCATCGCGTCATACAACAACGGCGACATTCTGGCGATGACGCTGGCGGCGGCCGCGCGCCAGACCCATCCCGAGATTGAAGTCATCATCGCCGATGATGGCTCGACAGAAAATTACCAGCCGCGGTTGGAAAAAGCGGCGCGCTGGTTCGCCCACGGGATTCAACACGTCAGGCACGCTGACCAGGGTTTCCGCAAAACCCGCATTCTGAACCGCGCCGTGCAGGTGAGTCGCTTCGACCTGCTGCTGTTTCTCGACATGGATTGCCTGCCGCACGAAGACTTCGTCAAGCATCACCTCGCCTATCTTGGCCGTGGCACGGCGGTAACCGGGCGGCGCGTGCACATTGAAAAAAAAACTTTCCCACCGACCGAGGTGATTCTGACGCACGGGCTCGATTTCACCCCGGTGGCGCTCCTGCGGCTGTGGCTCGGCGGCCAGGCGCGGCGGATTGAACACGGCTTGCGGCTGCCGTTCTTCTACGCCACCTCCGGCCCCGGCATCCTGGGCAGCAACTTTTCTGTTCACAAGGCCGACCTCCAGGCCATCAACGGCTTCAATGAGGAATACCAGGAAAACGCCACCGGAGAAGACACTGACCTCGACTTTCGTTTGCGTCTCAGCGGGGTGCGCGTGGTTACCTTGCGGAACCGGGCCATCCAGTACCACGTCGCCCATCCCATGCGGCTGCGCACGAACGGGAAGAACCGAGCCATCCTCGAGCGCACCATGGCCGAGCGGCGGGTGCGCGCCGCCGTCGGCCTGGCAGAAATCCAGCCGGGTGATTTCACTCACGCTCGCTACGGTGGCTGACCCCGAGCGCAACCGCGCTAGTACCGTTCCAACTAACCGGGCCGAATAGCAATTGGAGGAAAACCCATGTGAGATCCGCAACAGTGGGTGGGAGAGTAGCCAGGGCTAGGTTTGATGTAGTTGGAACGGCACTAGAGGAGGCGCAGGTCGCGCCCTTTCATTTCCGCGGGCTGCGGGAGGCCCATCAGGCCGAGAATGGTGGGAGCGATATCCTGGAGCGCGCCATCCGCGCGCAGCCGCACGCGTCCATCGCCGCTCACCAGGATGAAGGGAACGGGATTGGTGGTGTGGAAAGTGTGGGGACTGCCGTCGGTGTTGCGCATGGTTTCCGCGTTGCCGTGGTCGGCGGTGATGAGCCAGGCCCCGCCCTTTTCCTGCAGCGCCGCGTACACGCGGCCCAGGCACTGGTCCACGGCTTCGACAGCACGGATGGTGGGTTCGAGCTTGCCGGAGTGGCCCACCATGTCGGCGTTGGCAAAATTCACCACCAGGGCGTCGAAGGTGCCACCCTTCACCGCCTTGACGATTTCGTCCGCGATGCCGGCGGCGCTCATCTCTGGCTGCAAGTCATAGGTGGCCACCTTGGGCGATTGCACCAGGACGCGTTCTTCGCCCTCGTAGGCTTTTTCCACCCCGCCGTTGAAAAAATAGGTCACGTGGGCGTACTTCTCCGTCTCCGCCAGGCGCAAGTTTTTCAATCCTTCGCGAGCGAACACCTGCGCCAGGATGTTCTCCTGATGCTCGGGACCGAAAAGGTAGGGCACCCAGGTGAAGGTTTTGTCGTAGCGGGTCATGGAGAGGAAGAAGAGGTCTTTCGGCCGCCCGGGGTCGGCGAATTTGTCGAAGCCTGGCTCCGTCAAGGCCCGAGTCATCTGCCGGGCGCGGTCAGCGCGGTAGTTGAAGAAAACCGCGGCGTCCTCGTCCTGGACGCGGGCGCGGGGCTGGCCGTCGCGGTTGATGAGAACGATGGGCTCAATGAATTCATCGGTGATTTCGCGTTTGTAGGACTCCCGGACTGCCGCAACCGAGTCGGTGTGCGTCCATTGCGCCTCCCCGTGCACGAGCGCGCGGTAGGCCTTTTCGGTGCGCGGCCAGCGGTTGTCGCGGTCCATCGCGTGGTAGCGGCCGCTGAGAGAAGCGATTTGCCCCACGCCCAGCTCGGCCATCTTGTCTTCGAGCTTTTGCAGAAAGCGCTGACCGGATTCGGGCGGGGTGTCGCGCCCGTCCATGAAAGCATGGACGAACACACGGCTGACACCGTTACCCTTAGCCATCTCCAGCAAAGCAAAAAGGTGATGAAGCTGGGAGTGGACGCCGCCGTCGCTCAATAACCCCAGAAGATGAAGCTGGCGCTGCCGGCCACGCTCCATGGCTTTGAGCAGCAGCTCGTTCTTGAAAAACTCGCCCGACTGGATGGACAAATCAATGCGGGTGATGTCCATGTAAATGACGCGGCCAGCGCCGATGTTGAGGTGGCCGACTTCGCTGTTGCCCATCTGGCCTTCGGGCAGGCCCACGTAAGGCCCCGAGGTGTGCACCAGCGTGTTGGGGAATTTGCGCAGCAGCTCGTCGTAGGTGGGCTTGCGGGCCAGCGCAATGGCGTTGTCCTCCACCTGCGGCCGATATCCCCAGCCGTCCAGGATGGTCAGCACCACGGGCTTGGGTCGCTTGTTCACGTTCTTGACAGTGTCAAACGCCTACAATTCGACGAGCCCAACCGCCAATGACGGGATACGCAGCCCACTCGCCTCGAGCGGCTTTGACTCCGAAAACGATGCTGAGAATTAAGGTCAGCACCCAACTTCCCATGAACACAAGCCACACCAGCGGGAAGAGGAGGAAAAACGCGACAGGGGGCCCAGGAGATGTCGGTCCACTCCCTCCGGGCGGGGGCATGCTGGTAAACATGACGACGAAAAAAGCAACAAAACACACAACGCTCAACCCCACCCAAATGGCTTGCCACAGGAGAACTTGCACAGCGTGGAACGCCACGAAGCGAGACTCGCGCTTCATGACGTACACAACGAGGGGACCAATAAACCAAGTAGCAAGTTGCAGGAAGTGAGCTAAGCACGCAAAGGTCGTTTCATCTGAAGTCAACGGCGCCGGTGCGTCGCTGGCGGCGCCACTAGGTTGATAAGGTTGCTCCATTGCGTTGACCCTTCGAGGCTCAGGCGGTTGCTTTGAGGGCAGCGCGGCCGGGGAACTTCGCGGCGCTGCCTAGCTCTTCTTCGATGCGCAGGAGCTGGTTGTAC
>CAYTXK010000098.1:6396-7755 GCA_964441645.1 uncultured Acidobacteriota bacterium | reverse complement strand
AAAAGCCTCTTCTCCGCTCTCCTTCTCACCAACGGGCGGAGCGGCCCGCCGGTTGACGCTGGGCGCAGCGACAGCGTATAAGGGCACACAAGTTGACCGGCGCGGGAGGTCGAGCCGATGGTAGGAGGCTCTGAAGACGGAGAGTCGCGGCGTCGCAGCCCGCGAATGGAGACGGAACTGGCCGTGCAAGTGCTGGGGCACTTGCGCGATGGCCGCCACCTCGACGAACCCGCCAGCGTGGACCAGGTGAGCTCCCACGGCCTGCGGCTCACCATCGGCACCGAACTGCCCACCGGCTCCGAGGTTGTGGTCCACTACCCCGACCGCGGGGAGGAGGTGCGCTACCGCGTGGTGTGGATGACGCCCAAGGACGAAGGGTCCACCTGGCAAATGGGGCTGGAGCTGATCGAAGGCGGCCCGCCGCCCCCGGAGCCCGAGCCGCCGCCTACGGATTTGTATTAGTGGCTTTTCAGCGATAAGGACGAGTGCTAGAATCGCCCCGTATCGGCGAGCCATTCCGGGAAAAAATTTGTTGGCCAGGGGGTCGGTTTTATGCTGCTGAGCGTTTCGCTGGTCTTCGGGATGCTGGTTGCCTGGCTGGTGGTCACGGCCATCTTCATCGCTTTGTGGATCCGTCGCGCCATGCTCGGCCTGCGGGAAGAGGACGTGCTCTACATTGACCCGGGAGAGGACCGTCTGCTGCGCGAGCAGCGCCAAGTGTCAGGAGAAATCGAGCGGCTGCGCCCCTACCTGGTCGGCAGCTTGGTCGCGGCCATTGTTCTCGGAGTGGCGACCTTCGGCGCCTGGGTCTACCAGCAATTGTTCATGTCTTCGGCGGGCGGCTAGTGCCGTTCCAATCTCTTCGAGATAAGCTCTGCGCGCCAGTTTCTCGCCGAGAGCGCGCCCATGACGCCGCCGCACGTCAATAGGGGAGAATAGTTGGAACGGCACTAGCCTCCGCCGAACCGCAACCGGCGAGCGCCGCCGGGAGTGTCCATGAAAATACTCGTGCTCAATTGCGGCAGTTCCTCCATCAAGTTCCAACTGGTGGAAACCGACCTCGAGCGCATCGACCGCAACCAGGATCAAGTGCTGGCCCGCGGCCTGGTGGAGAAAGTCGGCACCCAGGAAGCCGTGGTGGATTGCCAGGCGGGCGCGCGCACGACCCGCGAGGTGGGGGTCGAGCTGCTCGACCACCACGCTGCCATCACCAAAGTCCTGGCCGTACTCCAGCAAACCGGCGCCCTGGCCAAGCCTGAGGAGATTGACGCTGTCGGCCACCGCGTCGTGCACGGCGGCGATTTCCGCACCTCGCAACTGATTACGGCCGAAATCTTGAAAAAGATTGAAGACGCGGTC
>CAYTXK010000098.1:0-6386 GCA_964441645.1 uncultured Acidobacteriota bacterium | reverse complement strand
TCGCCCCGCTCCACAACCCCCATAACCTCAAGGGCTACTACGTCTGCGCCAAGCTCTTCACCGAGCGCCCGCAGGTGGCCGTCTTCGACACCGCCTTCCACCAAACCATGCCCGCACGCGCCTATCTCTACGCGCTGCCTTTCGACTATTTCCGGCGGCACCGCATCCGCCGTTACGGCTTCCACGGCACCTCGCACCGCTACGTTGCCTACCGTTTCCGCCAGTTGACCGACGCCGTGGAAGAGGAAACTAACCTCATCACTTGCCACCTGGGCAACGGCTGCTCCATCACCGCTATCCAGCACGGTCGCTCGGTGGACACCTCGATGGGCTTCACGCCGCTCGAAGGCTTGGTGATGGGCACCCGCCCCGGCGACCTCGACCCCGCCATTCCCCTGCACCTGATGGCCAAGCTGGAGATGACGGTGGCCGAGGTGTCGAGCCTGCTAAACCGTCAGTCGGGCCTCTACGGTATTTCCGGCGAGACCAACGATATGCGCACCCTGCTCGACAGCGCCCGCAAAGGCCACGAGCGCGCCCGCATCGCTGTCGAGGTTTTCTGCTACCGCATCCGGAAATACATCGGCGCCTATACGGCGGTTCTGGGAGAAGTGCACGGGCTGGTCTTCACCGGCGGCATCGGCGAAAACGCCGCCCGCATCCGCGAACTGGCCTGCGAGAACCTGGAAGGGCTGGGCTACGTGCTCGACCGGGAAAAGAACGCCAAAGCGGTGGGCGTCGAGAGCGAGATTTCCGCCGCCGGCAGCCGCGCCAAAGTTTTTGTCATTCCCACCAACGAAGAGCTGCTCATTGCTCGCGACACCTTCCGCCGCGTGGCCGGCATCGACCACACCTAATCGGGCTTTGTTACGGCTGCGGCTTAGGCTCTGGCGGGGCCTGGACCGCTTCCACGTTCAGGATAATTCTGATCTCGGGACCGACAATCAGCCCGCCGCCCTCCAGCATGTTGTTCCAGTTCACGCCGAAGTCGTGACGGTTGATGGTGATTTCCGATTCCGTTCCGATGCGCTTGCGGCCGCCGGGTCCAGTGACTGGTCCGGAAAGCGTGAACGGCAGCGCTACTTCCTTGGTCACGCCGCGGATGGTGAGGTCGCCTACAGCCACGTAGCTGTCGCCGCGTTTCTCGACCCGCTTGCTCGTGAAAGTGATTTCCGGGTACTGCTCGGCGGCGAGAAAGTCGGGGCTGCGCAGGTGGTTGTCGCGCCGCTCGACCTTGGTGTCCACGCTGGCCACCTTGATGGCCACGCTCACCGAGGACTTGGTGAGGTCCTTCTCGTCCATCACAATCTCTCCCGAAAAATCCTTGAACTCGCCCCGCACCGCGCTCACCATCAGGTGTCGCGCGGCAAACCCCACAAAGGTGTGGACCGGGTCAATCAGGTATTTTTCCGTCGCCAGGGCCGGGCTGGCCAGCAGCAGCCCTAGAACGATTGCAACAACGGCTCTCCGTACTCTCATTACTGTTCCTCCTTGAGAAAAGCTTACCGAATCTCCGCGTTGAACTGGGGCGCGGCTCAACCCATTAGACGACCCCGCCTCGCGCCAAGTTGCAAGGGCCCTACGCTATTCGACCTCCAGGCCGCGCAGAAACTGCGCCGATTCCTCGGGCAAGGCCACGTTAATAAACATCCCCGAGCCCAGCTCAAACCCGGCCAGTTTCGTCAGCCGCGGCACCACGCTCACGTACCAGTGATAATACCGCACCGACTCCGATTCTTTGGGCGCGGTGCGGATGACGAAGTTGTAGTCGGGGTCCTTCAGCCCAACATGAAGCCTGCGCAGCACCCGCCGCAGAATGCGCGCCAGGCTGGCCGCCTCGGCATCTTTGAGCGACCCGAACGAGGCGCAATGCCGCTTGGGATAAATCCACTGGTGGAAAGGCGAGAGGGCCGCGAAGGGCACGAAGGCCACGAAGTGCTCGTTCTCCTCCACTAGCCGCGTTCCTTCCTCGCGCTCGTCCTCCAGCGTGCTGCAGAAAATGCACCGGCCGGCGTCGTCGAAAAAATGCAGCGCCGTCTCCAGCCTTTCGCGCACCTCGCCGGGAATGATGGGCGTGCCCACCAGTTGCGAGTGCGCGTGCTCGAGCGAGGTGCCGGCCCCCGGGCCGTGGTTTTTGAACAGCGTCACTTGCTCGACCCGCGGGTCTTCCAGCACCGCAAAGTAGCGATCGAGATAGGCCTTGATGACCTGTTCGACCTCGGCGTCGTCCATCAGCGCCAGTTGTGTGCTGTGGTCGGGCGTCTCCACGATGACTTCGTGAATGCCCACCCCGCTGATGGTGCGCTTGAGGCCCACACTCATGCGCACCAGGTCGCCTTCGCGCGCCAGGGCCGCGAACTTGTTGGGTATCACGCGTACTCGCCAGCCGCTCGCCGCGCCTTCGCCGGCGGGAATGCGGAAGGTCTCCCCCGGCGTCAGCGCTTCGTTGCCCGGACAGAAAGGGCAGGTGGGAACGTAGGCCGGCAGTTCGACGCGCACGTTCCCCTCCTGCTGGAATTGGTCCGGGCGGCGCGCCCGCTCGGTGGCGATGATGACCCACTGGCGGGAGATGATGTTCTGGCGAATCTCCGGCATGGCCTCGTCTCCTTAGTCCGGCTTCTTGGCCGCTGTGCGGCCGCGGCTTTCAGCGCCCGCCCCTGGCTCAGCAGGTTGATGTAGAGGCGCACCCCGCCCGGCACTCCGGCGCGCACCTGGCGGAAGAGCGCCAGGCCCGAATAAATGAACACGCCCTCCCTGTAGCGGGCGTAGAGCAGCGCGCCGCGCTGGGGCGCCTCGCCGGGATCGGCCATCTCCAGCAGTGGCTCGTAGCTCTCCGCCCAACTCTCCCAGAAATACAGCCCGCGCTCCTGCACCCACCCCTTCCAATCGTCGTCGCTAATGACGTTGGGAAAGGTCATCACCCGGTGCATGGGCGCCAGGACTTTCACGGCGGCGGTTTCATCCGTCACCCGCAGGTTGCGGTTGGATTTCGTTCCCGGGTAGGGGGCCATTTTGGCGGGATCCCAGCCGCGTCCCTGGTGCTCCACCACCAGAGCGCCGCCGGCTTTGACGTAGTCGAGCAGGCGCGGCGTGGCGTCGGTCAAATCCGTGCGGTAGTCGTAGGCGCGGTTGGAAATCACCACTGTGTCGTAGATTGCGAGGCGTGCTGTCGCCAGGGCGCGCTCGTCCAGCAGATCCACCGCCACGCCCAGGTCGGCCAGCAGCTTGGGCAAGGGGTCGTCGTCGAACCCGATGTAGCCAATGCGCAAGCCCGCCGGGGCTTGTACGTCGAGAATGTCTACCGTGGCGATGGCGGGGCTGTAGCTGTACGTGGCGCCGCTTGTGCCCGCAAAGCGGATCCGCCGCGCCAGCTCATAGGTCTCGGTTCCTCGGCCCGCCTGCGCCTTCAATTCATACCGCCCCGCCGGGATGTGTCCGGGCAAAGTGAGAGAAAGGCATTGCGTCACGCGCTGGACCGCGGCCTCGAGCTGAGTCTCCTGCGGCAACGGCGTGTACCAGCCCACTGGGACGTCGAACCAGACCGAAATCTTTCCTATCTGCGGGCGATGGGCCTCGAGTTGGACGCACCATTCCCGCGTTAACTCGCCCGGCGAGGCCGCCACCAGGCGCAGGCGTGGCTCGAGAGAAAGGGTCACCGCGGGCGCCTCCCGCACGGGCTCGAGATGGGCGTTGGTCTCGTTCTCGGCGGAGGGCGCGCGCCCCAGCAGGCGCCGCGGGTCGAGTTGTTGCAGCCGGTCGAGCAGGCCGCGCCGTGTCCCGGCCCCGGTCGGGCTGCTCAAGCCTTTCACCTCCGTGCGCAGGTTGACCTCGAGCGAACCAGTCCCGAGCGTCGCCCGCGCCCCGAGCGCCGGCTCGGTCATTAGCCGCAGGTTGGGCTTGGTGGGCACCTTCACCAGGAATTCTTTGCGCTGTCCCTCGGGCGTGCTCTCGGCTACCAACGGCTCGACACCCCAATCGGCCGGGGTATCAAGTTGCAGGGCGCCGAACTTGAATCCCGCTGCCTGAAAAACTTCCGGCGCGCCCACGCGCACCGCCAACCCCACCCAGGCTTGCTCGCCCGGAGTAACGGCGGCGCGGTCGGTGTACGCCTGGAGCTCGATACCCGCCAGCGCCGCAGCGGCGCTCAAGAAGTCGTTCTGCCGCTCCGCCACCAGTATGCGCACGGAGTTGGCTTCTCGCTCCGTTCCTTCCGGTGGGATTTCGCGCCGCAGCGCCGCCAACAATCCTCCTCCTTGCACCAGAGCCAGCGCGGCTTCGCTGGGTTTGCCGTCGGCGGCCAGCCGGTGAGCTTCCAGGGCCAATCCCGACGCCTGCGCCAGCCGCTCGCGCCAGGCCCCCAGAAACTCCACCGAGGGAAAGAGGTCCGGCAGCGTCCCCAGGTCCGGCACCAGCGCGGTTACGCTCTCTGGCGGTGCCGGCCCTTGTTTGAGCGTCGCCTCCACGCGCAAAAAGTAGTCGCGGCCGCGGAAGCGCGACACGTCAATCTGGTGCATGCCCTGGCTGCGGTGCGAGCGGAAGGCTTCCCACCCGATTTGCTCGAAGCTTTTGTCTCCGATCCCCGAGGGCTGTCCGGCCGGCACGGGAAACACCGCCCGGCCTTCCTCGCGGGCCGACACCTGTACCAGCAGGTAGCGCGGCTGCCAGGGTGCGTAGCCCTGGTCAAATTGTTCGATGAAAGCGGCTGGGTCGCCCGCGGCGGCAAAGGCTTCTCGCGCCAGCATCCCCGCTGCCTGGTGGTGAGCGCCGCCGACGTCCGCCTCCAGACCGCTCCACCGGGTCACCACCGCCAGTGGGCGCAGGGCGCGAATCTGCCGCACCAGTTCGCCCAGGACTTTTTTCTCGTCCCAGACCTTCAGCGTTTCCTCGACCGACTTCGAATAGCCGAAATCTTCGGCGCCGATGAATCGCACTTCGACTCCGTAGCCCGCCGCAGCCTGTTCCAGCTCGCGCGTACGCACCTCGCCCAGCTCTTCGCCCAGCTCGGGGCCCACCTGATTCTGGCCGCCCTCGCCGCGCGTCATGCAGAGAATCACCACGCGCGCGTGCAGCCCGCGGGCCAGGTAGGTGATGACCGGGCCGCTTTCATCATCCGGATGGGCGGTGACGTAGACAATCCTGCCCAGAGCCGGTAGCCGGGCCAGCTCGGTGTCGAGTTGCGGCGTAAGTTGGGCGCAGAGCGGCGCGGTGGCAACCAGCGACAAAGCGAGTGAGCCCGCGGTCATCCAGATGAAACGTCTCATCCTGCCGTCATCCATTCGATGCCGCCCGCGCCGCGAAAGGAAATTCTCCCAACCAGCGCGCCCGCAAGAGATAAACGACCACGCCGGCCGCCAGGACAGCCACAACAAGTTCCAGAAGCCACGCGTCAATATTGATCACCAGCGCCCCGAGCAGACCCAGCCATAGCAGCATCGCCAACACCGCCGGCAGGGGATAGAACCACATCCGAAAGGGAAATTTCATTCCTGTCCGCCCCAAGAGGAGTACGGCGATGGCCTGCGCGACGAACTCTATCAGAATACGCAAGGCGAGCAAGGCCTTGATGACGTCGGCCAGTTTGAAAGTGAGGCTGGCGGCCACCGTCACACCGCCCAGGGCCAGCAGCGAGATATGCGGGAAGCGTTTTTCCGGATGCACGCGGCTGAAGACCTGGAAGAAACCGCCGTCGAGGGCCGCCGCGTAGGGGATGCGGGAATAGCCCAGCAACAGCGACCACACGCTGGCAAACGCCGCCACCAGAATCAGCCCCGTCACCAGACGCGCCGCGCCCACGCCGTAGAGCCGCTCCATGAACGTCGAGACGATATACTTCGAGTGCATCGCTTCTCGCCACGGGATCACGCTGATCAGGCTCAGGTTCATCAGGAAGTAGAGCACCGCGACGCCCAGGATGGAGATGATGATGGCGCGTGGAATGACTCGCGCCGGCTCGCGAATCTCCGCCCCCAGGTAGCAGACGTTCTGGTAGCCGAGGTAATCGTAAATAGCGAAGGCGGTGGCGTTGCCCAGCCCCACAAAGAAAGCGAAGTTCACGAAGTCGAAGGCGCCCGCCGGGAAGTCGAACACCGCCGCCGCGTTGAAGTGCGTGAGGCCGCCCACGAGAATCCAGCCGATGGTTCCGAAGACAATCACCCACAGGTAAAGCGAAATCCGCCCGATGGTGGTGATGCGGCGATAAAGAAGGAAAATGATGAACAGGCCCACGGCGGCGGCGAGCAGGCGGTGCTCGAGGGTGCGGCCGCCGTCAGACGCCGTCAAACCCGATAAGCCAAAACTCTTGAAGGCGTAGTCGGCGTAGTCGGCGAAGCCGATCAGTCCCGAGGCCATGGAGAGCGGGGCGCGGAACAGCATCTGCCAGATGAAGA
>CAYTXK010000097.1:1988-7784 GCA_964441645.1 uncultured Acidobacteriota bacterium | reverse complement strand
TGGAATACTTTGACGCCTTCATCATCGGCCTTACCGCAACGCCGTCAAAGCAGACCTTCGGCTTCTTCAATCAAAATCTAGTAATGGAGTACAACCACGAGCAGGCCGTGGCCGATAGCGTAAACGTCGGCTTCGACGTCTACCGCATTCGGACTCTCATTTCCGAGCACGGTTCGACGGTTGAGGCTGGTCTCTGGGTTGACAAGCGCGACCGCCAGACCCGCCGCATCCGTTGGGAGCAGCTCGACGAAGACCTCACTTATAGCTCGGGCGAATTGGACCGCAATGTGGTTGCGCCCCATCAGATCCGCACGATCATCCAGACGTTCAGGGACAGGCTTTTCACTGAGATCTTCCCCGGCCGTACCGAAGTGCCTAAGACACTCATCTTCGCCAAAGATGACAGCCACGCCGAAGACATTGTCCAGATCGTCCGCGAGGAATTCGGGAAGGGGAACGACTTCTGCCAGAAGATCACCTACAAATCCGGTGTGGCGCGCGTTGTCTCGGAGACCGGAGAAATAACCTATAAGAGCAGTGGCGTTACGGCAGAAGACTTGCTTTCCTCGTTCCGCAACAGCTACAACCCGCGCATCGCCGTCAGCGTGGACATGATCGCCACCGGCACCGACATCCGCCCGCTCGAGATCGTGCTTTTCCTGCGAGACGTGAGGAGCCGCACGCTTTTCGAGCAGATGAAGGGCCGCGGCGCGCGTGTTGTCACGCCCACGGAATTGCAGGCGGTTACCCCCGACGCGCGGGCCAAGACACACTTTGTCATCGTGGATGCGGTCGGGATCTGTGAAAGCGAACTGGTGGACACCCACCCGCTGGAAAAGAAACCCAACGTTGCGTTCGAGAAGCTGTTGGAAGCCGTTGCCTTCGGGAATCGTGAGAGGGACGTGCTGTCTTCGCTCGCCTCGCGGCTGGCGCGCCTCGACCGGCAGCTCAACAAGGATGAACGGAAGATGATCGAGGGTGTGGCGGGCGGCAAGCCCCTCTCGGCCATCTCCCATGACCTGGTGGACGCGCTCGATCCGGACAGTCAACTTGAGGCGGCGAAGAAAGCAACCGCAATGGACGAGCCGCCGCCCGAGGCCATCGAAAAGGCCGCCGCAACCCTCCTGGCCGAAGCAGCCAAACCCATTGCGGCGAACCCTGCGCTGCGCAATAAGCTCGTTGAATTGAAGAAAGCCTACGAGCAGACGATTGATACCGTCACCAAGGACCAGGTGCTTGAAGCCGGCTTTTCTGCGGATGCGAAGGAGAAAGCCCGAACCATTGTGCAGTCGTTCGAGAAGTTCATCCAGGAACACAAGGACGAGATTACGGCGCTCCAGATTCTCTACACCCGCCCGTACAAGCAGCGGCTAACTTTGAAGGCGATTAAAGAGCTTGCCGCTGCCATCGAAAAGCCGCCGCGCGGCTGGACGCCGGAGCTGCTCTGGCGGGCCTATGAGGCCCTGGACAAGTCAAAGGTTCGTGCATCAGGTGGCAAGATGTTGAGCGACATCGTTTCGCTGGTTCGCTTCGCCCTTCACCAGGAAGGCGAGCTGCGGCCCTTCCGTGACCAGGTAAATGAGCGCTTCGCCCGCTGGCTGGCCGAGCAGGAGCGCAATGGCCGCCGCTTCACCGACGAGCAGCGCCAGTGGCTCGAAGCCATACGCGACCACATTGCGACGAGCTTGGTGATGGAATTAGACCATTTTGAACTCGTTCCCTTTGACCAGCGTGGCGGCCTGGGCAAGGCACATCAGGTCTTTGGCGGCGAGCTAACTCCTTTGCTCAGTGAACTAAACCAGGTCCTAGCTATATGACAACCGATCTGCCCAAAGGCTGGGTGGAAGCAAGATTGGACGAGCTTGCTCAAATAGGAGCCGGGGGCCCCGCACCGCAGGATAAGTCTCACTTTTCTGCAAATGGTCATCTGTTTGTGAGGGTGCAGGACCTTGGAAGGCTTGGATCCTGCGTTTGGATATTTGAAACAGCAGACCGGATTAACGAAGCTGGGGTATCGGCCAGCCGACTTCGGCTTGTCCCCGCAGGCAGCATCCTGTTTACCAAGAGCGGAATGTCCACTCTCCTTAACCAGCGCGCGATTCTCGCGTCAGATACGTACGTGGTCAGCCACATTGGATACGCGACGCCCCACGACGGCATCCTCAGCCAATGGCTGTATTGGTTCCTAAAGCAGACTGATTTAGGTGCCCTAGCCCATGCGACAACCCTCCCGTCACTGAAACTCTCCAAGGTCGCAGAGGTCCGAGTACTTGTTGCTCCCACGGCCGAGCAACGGCGGATTGTGGCGGAGATTGAGAAGCAGTTCACGCGGCTGGAGGCGGCGGTAGCGGCGCTGAAACGCGTGCAGGCCAACCTGAAGTGCTATCGCGCCGCCGTGCTCAAGTCCGCCGAGGGCCGCTTGGTCCCCACCGAAGCCGAACTTGCCCGCGCCGAAGGCCGCTCCTACGAGCCCGCCGACCAGTTGCTCCAGCGCATCCTTGCCGAGCGCCGTGCCCGCTGGGAAGCCGCCCAACTCGCCAAGTTCCGCGCCTCCGGCAAAGAACCCAAAGACGACAAGTGGAAGGCGAAGTATAAGGAACCGGGCGCTCCCGAAACTGCGGCCCATGAAATTCCAGAAGGTTGGACTCTCGTCAACCTTGGACAGGTGGCTTGGTCAGTCAAGGATGGACCTCACTACAGTCCGAGCTATGTGGAGGCCGGCATTCCGTTTATTACAGGAGGGCAAGTTCGGCCATCGGGCGTTGATTTTGCCTCTGCCAAGAGGATCTCGCCGGAGACACATGCTCAGCTTTGTCAAAGGTGTAGGCCTGAGCGAGGAGACGTTCTTTACACAAAGGGAGGAACAACAGGAATTGCACGTGTAAACACCTATGACACCGAATTCAGTGTCTGGGTCCACGTTGCCGTTCTTAAGCTGGTAGAGACCATCGAACCTTTTTACATCCAGCATGCGCTCAACTCGCCTGATTGTTACGCGCAAGCACAGAGATTCACACATGGTGTTGGTAATCAAGATCTCGGTCTAACACGAATGATAAGAATAACCTTTGGCTTGCCGCCTCTCGCAGAACAGCAGCGAATCGTTGCGGAGGTTGATCGCCGTCTCTCCATCATTGAAGAACTCGAAATGCAGGTCGAAGCCAACCTGAAGCGCGCCGAACGGTTGCGCCAGGCCATCTTGAAGCGCGCCTTCGAGGGCAAGCTGGTGCCTCAGGACCCGGACGACGAGCCCGCCAGCGTCCTGCTAGGGCGCATCCGCGCCGAGCGCGAAGCCAAGAAGCAGGCAGCAAGCGGAACCAAGAGGGGCAGGCAGGCGAAGCGCACAAGAGCAGTGGCTGCGGCGAAGGGCTAGACCATGTCGCGGGAAGGCAAAGGCACAACCGACCCGGGCCACGAGAATCCCAACGGCCAGATCGTGGTGCGCGATACGGGCCAGCCCGGCACCGACCACAACCAATACGTGTACGAGCTGCGCTGCAAGCACTGCGGGCATCTCTACGGCGCCAATGGGAGCGACATCCACGAGCGCAAGTGCCCGAAATGCCAGAGCGGCCTCCCCGGAATCCCGATGTCAGGGGATATTCAGCAATGAACAGCAGCGCCATCGTGCAGAAGCTCTGGAACTACTGCAACGTCCTTCGTGACGCCGGGCTTTCGTACGGCGACTACATCGAGCAGCTTACTTACCTGCTCTTCCTCAAGATGGCCCACGAACGCAAACAACTCCAACCGGAGCGGGCGCCCCACATCCCGGAGGGCTACGAGTGGTCGGACCTCGTTGATTTGGAAGGCGATGCCCTCGAAATCCACTACCGCAAGACACTGGAGAATCTAGGCCGCGAGCCGGGCAGGGATCGAACCTAGGCGCCTCGTATGCCCTTCGAGGTAGCGGGAGCGGAAGTCCTTGCCATTGTCGACGTAGAGGGACTCCGGCAGGCCCATGATGCCGTCGTCCTTGGGGAGCACGGCGTGGCGGAAGGACAGGGCGATGGTCCGCGAGCTCGGCCGCTCGGAGATGAACCATCCGGTCAGGACCTCAGTCTTCAGATCCAGCCAAGCCGAAATCCAAGGGCGGATGAGCCGGCCCGAACGGGTGTGGACGAAGAGGTCAAACTCGTGGTGGTCGCCACAGAAGATCTCCCGGTTGCGCAGGTCGGCATAGCTGCGAGGAATGTAGATACCGTAGCGGTTCTGGAAGGCTTGGGCACCTTCCCGGCCCAGGACGCGGACCGCCGGCGGGATGGTCTTGATGATGCGACGCACGGTTGAATAAGAAACCGAAAAACCACACTCGGGGCAGCGGTGCGAGCGATTCACACCTTGGTAGCCCTTGACGCGTGCCTCAAGCGGTCGCTGCCGGCACTGCGGGCAGCGGGCTAGGAGCCGCCGCCAAACCTTAGTGATGCTAGGGCGCCGACGGCGGCTGTAAAGCCCCGCTATGGCGCGGCGGAGGTCTTCGTCGAGCTTGTACCGCCGGTCAGTGGCGGGGTCGTCGCTTCTGCCTCGTGGGCGAGGGATCAGCGCCTCAAACCCGGCTTTGGCTTTCAAATGCACATTGCCTTGATCTGAGTCATACGCCACCCGGTAGAGGCGATACCAGCGCCAGAGGGTTCCCAGGCTAATGCCGGCTTTCTCTGCCAGCTCCTTGACTGCGGCGGAGGGAACCCGGCGGCCGCTTGAATCGATGGTCTTGGGCTTAAGGAATTTGAATTCCAGGACTACTTCCAGGCGGGCTTGAGCTGCGGCCACAGCCTTCTGGCTGTGGAGGATGCTGAGCTCAGCGAAAGCCTCTCCACGTTGGGTTAGAATCTCGACAGCCATCGTGACCTCTTACCTAGGTCTCGTTGGTCAGGGTCTGCCGTCTGCTTCTGACAGGCGGCAGGCCCGCTCCTCACGCCTTGGGCTTTTTCTTGCGCCCTCGACCCCGCCGGTAGATGCGTTTCTTAGCTTGCTGTAGTCGCTCGATGTCGGCAGGCGACCAAAGTCGAACCCCCCGCCCATTGCGCAGAATCGCTTTTGGAGGTTTGAACCTGCCAGTACGAATCCATCGTTGCAAAGTTCGCTGCGAGATGCCGATCGCTTCCGCCGCTTTGCCGGTTGGAATGCCTTCCTTCATTTTACGTCATATGTATGTCATATTTACGACGCGATGTCAAGGGGAAAATGTTCTTCTCCACCACCAAAGCAGCATTGAGTCCCCCTGCACAGCAAGGCGTGAAAAGCTTTCCCGTGCGGGTAGCAGGAAATGACATAGAAGTCGAGGTCGGATAGAAGGCGGCTGTGGGACCGTCCTGCGCCAGGGCACAGATACAATCGAGCAAGGCGCCAGGTCGCTCCTGCGTCAGCTTGATTGACTGGACCTATAAGGTCCATACTTGCTGCATGCAAGCCTCTGAAGTTCTATCGTTGTTGCGCTGGCGTGCCTGATGGATACACCCTCGATGAGGTGGGACCATGGCCAAAGTAACTCAACTGAATGTCCCTTGTGAGAATCGCCCTGGAGCGCTGGCCCAAGTAGCTCGCGTGCTCGGCGACGCCAAAGTCAACATCCTGGGCTTTGTCACCACAACTTCTGGCACCCAGGGGGCCGTACAAGTCATTGTGGACAACGTCAGCAGGGCCAAGAAGGCGCTCACCGCTGCGGGGCTCTCCTTCAGGGAAGAACCAGTGTTGCACGTCGAACTTCGCAACGTACCCGGTGCACTGTCGCGTTTCGCCGGCAAGCTGGCCGAGAGGGATATCAACATCACCCTCGGCTACCAAACGGCTTCAAGG
>CAYTXK010000097.1:0-1978 GCA_964441645.1 uncultured Acidobacteriota bacterium | reverse complement strand
AACTTGGATCAAGCGGCGCGGGTGCGTTAGCTTTTCTACGCTCGCTTGCGATGGCAGTGTGGCTCGCTAACCTATTGAATGGCCTTCTTGTTCTTCTCCTCCTTGCCCTGCTTTCAGGGCTGGTTTATCAGGCGATTGGCAGCGCCCGCGATGCCCGTCGCTACCCGCCGCTGGGTTGGCTCGTTGATGTCGGTGGCTATCGCTTGCACATTTTGAGTACGGGCGAAGGGAGCCCGACTGTCGTATTCGATCCGGCCTTCCAGGCACTTGCCTCAGCTGGACCTATGTGCAGCCCGAAGTGGCGAAGTTCACTCAAGTGTGCAGCTACGACCGTGCTGGACTCGGCTGGAGTGACGCAGGCCCCCGACTGCGCAGCAGCCAACGAATTGCGGAAGAACTGCATATGCTCTTGAAAGAGGCCGGAATCAAGCCACCCTATGTCCTAGTGGGACATTCGTTTGCCGCTTTTGGAGTGCGCTCGTACGCAGCGAGGTACCCCAACGAAGGTGCCGGCATCGTGCTCCTCGATCCCCTCCACCCTGCAGAGTGGCTGAACACCACCACAGGTTCGCGGCCGATCTCAAGGCATCCCAAGCTGATCGGCGTCTAACATTTCTAGACCCCTCGGAGGTTTCTATGGCCGATAAGAGGGTAAATCAAGTACTGGAGCATCCCGTCGAGGCGAAGCTGCAAAAAGCGCGGGTAGCTCGTCTGGCCACGGTGGATGCGAAGGGTCGTCCGCACGTCATTCCAGTCTGCTTTGCCTATTCTGGTTGCGTCTTCTATACGGCCGTCGACCTAAAGCCCAAACGGGGACCCTTAAATAGATTAGCCAGGGTGCTCAACATTCAAGCCAACCCAAATGTGGCCCTTCTGATCGACGAGTACCGAGAGGACTGGGAGCGCCTCTGGTACATCTTGATTCGGGGAACAGCGCAGCTTCTTTACGAGGGCAAAGAGCACGAGGAGGCTCAGAACCTCCTGAAGCAAAAATACCTCCACTACAGAGCAGGACTCCTCCCCGAGCAAGGGGCCGTAATCCGAATCGTGCCCAGGCGGATTATGTGCTGGGGCAAGCTCTGATGGCGATCCTGTTCCGAATCAGCAAAATGACCATGCCGAGCCGGTACGGCTTCCCCGATGCCTTTGTACCGCAGCCCCGTTCAGTCTACGTGCACTAGATTGGTTCGAAGCGAGTCTTCCCATCCGACATAGCGACGATCTCATAGTTGTCGATCACCAAAATGGCTCCTGACGGACGCCGCACGGTGACATCTGCGTTCGTAAAGTAGATCACGCGCGCTCGGAACCTCTGCATTGCTGTTCCTTGGCGTTCCACAGGCTCGCCACTTTCGAAGTCAACCGGCACAACGTCAATGACCCGAGGCTGCTTCAACTCCACCTGGACACTCACCAAGTTCTTCCGCCACCCCTCGAGCAGCCTGCGCGCTTGCTTCCAACTGCGGACTGCCTTTCTCCCTCGGCTTCGTTTGCGGCGCTGCATGACGAGCATTATACTCCTGCGGCTCATACGTACTTCGCCCTCCGCGAACTTCTTTAGGCTAGTCTCCGGTTCGGGAGAGGCATGGACAGCGATCAAAGATCCTGACGGTCACGGGCTAATTTTTCCTTGCCAGTCTTCGTGACTTCCCAAACTGAGAAGATTCGAAATGGAACAGTTTTGGCGCAGGTCGATTGCAGCCTGAACAGCAGGCGGGGACAAGATTTGGCCAGCTTGCGTTGGCAGAGTGATGCCTAGGGGGGCGCCTACTTCGGGAAAGCTTCCTGATGGATGCGGCTGAGAATCAAATCTACAAAGCGCTCGAAAGGGTCAAATCCTACCATGCGCGGTGCATCGGTGACGAAATTAGAGAGCGCGTTGATGTCATAAAAATAAAGCCCACCATCCCGGGCGTTGACTAGATACTCGATACCCCGACATCCAGGTGAGCAGCTCGGGCAAGGCGCAACGCAGCTT
>CAYTXK010000096.1:0-7797 GCA_964441645.1 uncultured Acidobacteriota bacterium | reverse complement strand
GCCGCTACCAGCGGCCGCTCACCCTGGCCTACTTCGACCTCGACAATTTCAAGGGCATCAACGACCGCCACGGCCATTCGGTGGGCGACGATCTCCTGCGAGTCGTGGCCCAGAGTCTCCAGAGCCAGGTCCGGGCCACCGATTTGCTGGCCCGACTGGGCGGGGATGAGTTTGCCTTCTTACTCACCGAAGCGCCCCCGCAGGCGGCCCTCGGCTTGCTGCAAAAGATGCAAGGGGCGCTGGCGGAGGTCATGGCGAAAAACCAGTGGCCGGTGACCGTCAGTATCGGCGCGGCGACCGCCCTGGGCACGCCGCCCTCCGCGGACGAATTCCTCCGGAGGGCCGACGCCCAGTTGTACAACGCCAAGCGAGCCGGCAAGAACACCATCCGGCACGAGGTTTTGCCGAGGGCGTCTTGAGGGCTATTCGTAGCGCAGGGCTATGAGGGGATCGATGCGCAGCGCCCGCCGCGCCGGCAGGTAGCAGGCCGCGAGGGCTACAGCCGCCAGCCCCAGGGGCACCAGGGCGAAGGTCAGCGGGTCGCGCGCGCTTACCTCGAACAGCAGGCTTTCCAGCACGCGAGTCACGGCGAGGGTGGCGGCGAGCCCGAGAGCTACGCCGATGGCAACCAGCGCCATTCCCTGGCCGATTACCAGCTTGAGGACGTCGCCGGGCAGCGCGCCGAGCGCCATACGGATTCCGATCTCCTGCGTCCGTTGGGCTACCGAATAGGCGATGACGCCGTAGAGACCCACGGCCGCCAGCCCGAGCGCGCCGGCGGCAAACACCCCCAGCAGGGTCATCGAAAAGCGGCGACCGGCGACTGAGTCGGCGAGAACCTCCTCCATGGTGGCGATGGATGTGAGCGGCTGGTCTTTATCCACGGCGCGCACTTCGCGGCGGAGGGCAGGGCCCAGGGCGAGCGGGTCGGTGGCGGTGCGGACCACCAGCGTCACGTAGCCCGCGGGGTTCTGCGCGTGGGGAACATAGAACTGCGAGCTGCGCGGAGCGTCGAGACCGTACTGGCGGACGTCGCCCACCACGCCGACCACAGTGCGCCAGGGGGCCTTTTCAAAAGGGACGCCGAAGGTGGGCACGCGAATGCGCTGGCCGAGAGGGTCTTGGTTCGGCCAGTAGAGGCGCGCGGTGGTTTCGTTGATGAGAGCGACGAGCGGCGCCTGCTCGTTGTCGCTTTGTTCAAGGAGGCGGCCGCGGCGCAGGGGTATCCCCAGGGCGCGGAAGTAGTCGGGCGTGACCATGTAGCGGTCCCAGTAGGGCAGCTCGCCGATGGCGACCTCGCGGCCTTCGATGGCCACGCTGGTGGTGTCGAAACCGCCCGACTCGGGTAAAACGCTGGTAGCGGCGGCGAAGCGGACACCCGGCTGGCGGGAGAGCCGCTCCATGAGCTCGCGGAAGAAGGCGACTTGCCTGGGGCCGGCCGGATACTTCGCGTAGGGAAGAGCCACCTCGGCGGTGAGAACGCTCTGCGGGTCGAAGCCGGGATCGACGCCGCGGAGGCGGAGGAAACTTTTTACCAGCAAGCCCGCGCTGGTCAGGAGCACGAGCGCCAGCGCTACTTCGGAGACCACGAGCAGGCTGCGCACGCGCCCCTGTCGGCCGCTGGAGCCGCGCGCTCCTTCCTTGAGCCACTCGCCCAGGTTTCCTTGTGAGGTCTGGAGGGCGGGGGCGAGCCCGAAGACGATTCCGGTGAGCAAGGTAAAGCCCATCGTGAAGGCGAGCACGCGGAAATCCAGCTCGACCCGCGCCAGCTCGGGAATCACCTTGGCGCCCAGAGCTTGAATCAGTGAGGTACCCCAGGAGGCCAGCAAGAATCCGAGTGCGCCGCCCGCGGCCGCGAGCAATAGACTTTCGGTGAGCGTTTGGCGGATAAGGCGGCTCCGCCCGGCGCCCAGCGCGGCGCGCACGGCGAGTTCCCGCCGGCGCACGGTCGCCTGGCCCAGGAGCAGGTTGGCCACATTGGCGCAGCCGATGAGCAGCACCAGAATCACGGCCGCTTGGAGCACGAGAAGCGGCGTGCGCAGATTTCCGACCAGGTCTTCATAGAGAGTCACGACGCGTACGCCGCGGTTCTTGTCGTCCCGCGGGTGCAACCGTTCCATCTCGCGGCTGATGACGTCGAGCTCCCCCTGGGCTTGCTCGATCCCGACCGCCGGCTTCAGGCGCGCAATGCCGCGCAAGTGGCGCGAGGAGCGTTCGTCCTCCGCGTATTTCTCGGCCAGCGGCCGGTAGACGTCGGCGGGCCGGTCCACCAGACTCGCGGGCAAGGAGGAGAAATCCTTGGGCAGCACGCCGATCACCGTGTAGGTGCGGCTGTTCAAGGCCACGGTTTTTCCCACCACGCCGGGGTCGCCGCCGAACTTCCGCTGCCAGAAACCGTAGCTGATCACCGCCACCAGGTCTTTCCCTTCTTCCTGCTCTTCGGGAAGCAACACGCGCCCCAGCAGCGCCTCGGTTTTCATCAGCGTGAAATAGCCGTCGGACACCTGCATCCCGCCCATGCGCTCGGCCTCGAAATCGCCGGAGAGAATCGGGGACCAACCGGTGTAGGCGACCATTCCCTCGAAGGCGTGGCTCTGCTGGCGCCAGTCCTCCATATCGGTGAACGAAATCTGGTTGCGAGTGCCGATCTCGGCGCCGTGTGCCGTCCCCCAGACCAGCACCAGCCCATCCGCGTCTTTGTACGGCAGCGGGCGCAGCAAAGTGGCGTTCAGCACGCTGAAGATGGCGGTATTGGCGCCGATGCCGAGAGCCAGTGTCAGGATGGCGATGGCGGCAAAGCCCGGCTTGCGCACCAACAGCCGCGCTCCGAAGCGGATGTCCTGCCAGAGGGTTTCCATCTTCATCTCCTCCCGTTATTCGTAGCGCAGCGCCACCAGAGGATGCACTTGTGTGGCGCGCCGTGCCGGGACGTAGCAGGCCAGCATCGCCACGGCAGCCAGCAGTACCGCGACGCCGAGGAAGGTCATCGGGTCGCTGGCGCTCACGCCAAAGAGCAGGCTCGACATCAAGCGCGTCACCGCCAGCGCGCCGGCCAGGCCCAGGCCGACTCCGATCAAGGTGAGCGCCATCCCCTGCCCGACGACCATTTTGAGAATGTCGGCCGGTTGCGCGCCCAGGGCCAGGCGGATGCCGATTTCGTGAGTGCGCTGGCTCACCGAGTAGGCCATCACGCCGTAGAGTCCCACGGCGGCCAGCACCAGCGCGGCGGCGGCGAAGAGTCCCAGCAGCAGGAGATTGAAGCGCGGCTGCGCCACCGAGGCCGCCAGCCGCTCGTCCATGGTGCGCAGGTCGTAGAGGGGCTGCTCGGGATCGAGCGCGCCGACCTCGCGGCGTATGGCAGCGGCCACACTCGTCGGATTGCCCGAGGTGCGCACGGTCACGAACATGTTCCGCGGCGTCATCTGCGGGTGCGGGAAGTAGATTTGTTCCCGCCCGTCGGTGTCGAGCCCGTAGTGCTTGACGTGACGCACCACGCCGACCACGGTGCGCCATTTCATCTGGTCGAAGTTGATGGAGATGCGCTGGCCGATGGGGTCTTGACCCTTAGGCCAGGCATGGTGGACAAAACTCTCGTCCACGACAGCGACCAACGGCGCTTCGGCCGTATCCGAGTCCTCGAGCCACCGGCCCTTCACCAGCGTCAGCCCCAGAGTCTTGAAATAGCCCGGCGTAGCCGCGCGTCGGTCGGTTTCGAAGCCGCCGTAGGGAAAATCGGGAAAAGTGGGTGGCAGGGTCTCCACCGCCACCGTCCCCGACGAGTAAGCGCCGCTCAGGGGAAGTTGCGAGACCACCCCGACGGCGCTCACTTCTGGCAAGCTGCGAACTTTTTCTTCCAACTGTTGAAAGAAGGCCACCACTTGAGGATTCTCCGGATACTTGGTTTGCGGAAGGCCCATCCGGAAGCTCAGCACGCGCTCGGTGCGGAAGCCGGGGTCCACCTGCAGCAGGCGATAGAAACTTTTCAGCATCAGTCCGGCGCCCACCAGCAGCACCAGCGAGATGGCGACTTCTGCGACCACCAGCAGGCTGCGCAGGCGTTGCCGGCCGGCGTGGCCGGAGCTGCGCCCGCCCTCTTTCAGCGGCTCTTGCAGGTTGAGCCGCGAGGCGCCCACGGCGGGCGCCAGTCCGAAGAGCACTCCGGTGAGCCCGGCCAGCCCCAGGGTGAAGCCAAGCACGCGCAGGTCAATCGTGACTTCTGCCAGCCGGGGAAGGTTTTCGGGACCGAGGGCCACTAGCATGCGCAGGCCGCCGTAAGCGAGGAACAATCCGATCGCCCCGCCCAGCAGCGCCAGCAGAACGCTTTCGGTGAGCAGTTGCCGCGCCAGCCGCAGCCGGCCCGCGCCCAGGGCGGAGCGGATGGCGATTTCTTTCTCGCGGGTGGCGGCGCGCGCCAGCAAGAGGTTGGCGACATTGGCGCAGGCAATCAGCAGAACGAATCCGACTGCCGCCAGCAGCACCAGCAGCGCCGGACGGACGTCGCCGACTAGCGAGTCGTGCAAGGGAACCAGGTAGGCGTCCCAGCCGCGGCCCTCGCGGTAGTAGTCCGGGTTGTCGTGTGCCACTTGCTGCGCCACGCGGTGCATTTCCGCCGCGGCTTGTTCGAACGTGAGGCCGGACTTGATGCGCGCCACCGCGCTCAGATAGTGCGAGCCGCGGTCATTCGGCTTGGTGGTGTCAATGGCGATGGGGGTCCACACGTCCACGTCGTCGGGAGGGTAGTTGAAGCCCGCCGGCATCACGCCGATGACGGTGTAGCTTTCCCCGTTGAGGCTGATGGTTTGTCCCACCAGGCTGGGGTCGCCGCCGAACTGCCGTTGCCAGAAGCCGTGGTCGAGCACCGCCACGCGGTTCTTGCCGGGCTGGTCTTCCTCGCGGGCGAAGGTGCGGCCGAGCGCGGCGTCGATCCCCAACACGGGAAAGAGACTGGCCGAAACGTTGGAGGCGGTGACGCGCACCGCCTGGCCGCGGCCGGTGAGGTTGGCGCCGCCGGTGGAGAAGACGGCGATGTCGTCGAACCCCTGCTGGAGCCGCCAGTAGTCAATCAGCTCCGGCTCGGAGAGCCAGAGTTGAGGCAGGCCGTCATTCGGGAGTTGGTTCCAGACCCGCACCAAGCGCTCGGGCTGCGGGTAGGGGAGCGGGCGCAAGAGCACCGCGTTGACCACCGAGAAGATGGCGGTGTTGGCCCCGATACCCAGCGCCAGAGCCATGACGGCCACCACGGTGAACCCCGGGTTCTTGCGGAGCATCCGCGCCCCGTAACGCACGTCCTGCCACAAGGTCTCCATCTTTTGTCTCCTTCACTCGTAGCGCAGAGCCACCAAAGGATGAACGTGCGTCGCCCGCCGAGCCGGCAGCGCGCAGGCCGCGAAGGCCACCACCACCAGCAATCCTGAAACGCTGGCCAAGGTCAGCGGGTCGGTGGGTGCCAGGTTGAAAAGCAGGCTCGACAGCGTGCGGGCAACCGCGAAAGCCGCCGCCAGTCCCGTGGCCACCCCGACCAGCGTTAGGGTCATCCCGTGCCTCACCACCAGCCAGAAGATGTCCCCCGGCTGCGCCCCCAGGGCCAGGCGAATGCCGATCTCATGCGTTCGCTGGGTGATGGAGTACGCAATCAGGCTGTAGAGTCCGACCGCGGCCAGCACCAGCCCCAGCCCCGCGAAGAGCAAGAATAGCGCCATGGCGTTGCGGCGCTGCGCCAGCGACCCCGCCACGCGCTGCTCCAGTGTCCTGACGTCATAGACGGCCAGGTCGCGGTCGAGCGCCAGAACCTCGCGCCGGATGGCGGGAGTCAACTTGAGAGGCGAACGCTCGGCGTGAACGACAAGAGAGAAGTTGCGCGGCGTAGTTTGTGTATAAGGAAAGTACACTTGCGGCCGCCCTTCCGCTTCCAAGCCCGAGCTCTTGACCGCGCCCACCACGCCCACGATGACCCGCCACCGGTTTTGGGAAAAACTCAGGCGTTTGCCGACCGGGTCCTGCTCGCGCCAGTAGCGCCGCGCGGCAGTCTCATCAATCAGCACCACCCGTTCGCTTTCGGCGGTGTCAGAGTCGCTGAAGGTTCGGCCTCTGAGCAGCGGAATGCCCATGGCCCGCAGGTATCCGGGGCTAATGATTTTGTACTCACCCCCGGGCGAGCCTTCCCCGGGCGCCGGTTCATAGCCTTCCACGGTGAACGATGCTGTGTCGGTATGGTCGGCGAAGGGGAGCAGGTGCGAGGCGCCGGCGGCGCGCACCCCCGGCAAGGCACCCACGCGCTCGACCACCGCTTGCCAGAACGCGCGCCGTTGGTGTTCCTCGGGGTAGGTGGAGGACGGCAGCGTGAGGCTGACCGTCAGCCGATTCGCCGTCTCGAAGCCGGGGCTGACCGCGAGAAGGTTTTGAAAACTCTTGAAAAGCAGTCCCGCTCCCACGAGAAGCAGCAAGACCAGGGTTACTTCGCCGACGACCAGCCCGTCCTGTAGCCGCCGGCGGCTCCGCCCCGCCGTTCCTCGCTCCGTTTCTTTGAGCGCGTGCTGAAAGTCCGTTTTGAAAGTCTCCCGCGCCGGGGCCAGCCCCAGCACCACTCCGGTCAGCACGGAAAGCCCCAGCGTGAAGTACAGCACGCCGCGGTCAATTCGGATTTCTTCCTGCCGTGGGAGGCTTTCCAGGCCCAGCGCCCGGAACAGATCCACGCCCCAGTAAGCCAGCGCCAGTCCCAACCCTCCGCCCAGCAGGGAAAACAGCAGGCTTTCCGTGGTCAGTTGGCGCAGGATGCGGCTCCGCGGCGCCCCCAGAGCCATCCGTAGCGAGATCTCTTTCTGCCGCGCGGCGGCGCGCATCAGCAGCAGGTTGGCCACGTTGGCGCAGGCAATCAGCAGGATCAGTCCCACCGCGCCCGACAACACCAGCAGCGCCGGCCGTACATTGCTGACCAGCTCCTCCTCGAGCGGCGCCACCGAGGCCCCCCACTGGCTGTTGAGCAGGTAATCGCGCCGGCTGGGAAAAAGCTCGGGCACCCGCGCGGCGATGGTATCCATCTCCGCTCTCACCTGCGCCAGCGTAGTGCCGGAGCGAATCCGCCCCATCACCTCCAGGTATTCACTCCCGCGGTTGCTGTCATCCATTTGCTGGGGTGTAAACGCGATGGGCTTCCAGAGATCAACCTCGGACAGGGGGTTTCGGAAATTCTTCGGCATCACACCCACCACCGTGTGCGGCAGCCCGTTTAACTTAACGGTCTGCCCGACGATGTTCGGGTCGCCTCCGAAGTGCCGCTGCCACCCCCCGTAGCTCAACACCACAACTTGGCCCTCGCCCGGCTGATCCTCTTCCGGGAGGAAAACCCGCCCTAGGGCCGGCTGAATCCCCAGCAGGGGAAAGTAACTGGCGGTCACTGTGCTCCCGGCGACCCGCACCGGTTCGCCCGCGCCCGAGAGGTTGAAGTCAGTGAAATTAAAAGCGGCGATGTCTTCTAGAGTCTTGCTCTGCTGCCGGCGGTCGAGGTAGTCCGGCACGGAGTTGACCGCGCGGAAATTCTTGTAGTGGTTCCAGACCAGCACCAGCTGCTCGGGGTCTTTGTAAGGCAGGGGACGGAGGAGAACAGTGTTCACGATAGAAAAGATGGCGCTGTTGGCGCCGATGCCCAGCGCCAGCGTCAATACCACTACCGCGCTGAACCCCAAGCTTTTGGTCAGCAGGCGCAGGGCGTACCGCAAGTCGTGCCGCAGCGTCTCCATCTCTCTGTCTCCCCGTCTTTCTTTTCTCTACGCTCTCCGCTTGCCCTGAGCGAAGCCGAAG
>CAYTXK010000095.1:0-7830 GCA_964441645.1 uncultured Acidobacteriota bacterium | reverse complement strand
GGCGTCGGCACAGCCTCGGATGCCGCCATTGCCCTGGAGCTGGGCGCCGACGGCGTGCTGATGAATACGGCTATTGCCGAGGCGAAAGATTCGGTACTGATGGCTGAGGCGATGAAGCAAGCCGTGGAAGCGGGCCGCAAAGCCTTTCTCGCCGGGCGCATTCCCAAAAAACTCTACGCTTCTGCTTCCAGTCCGCTTGACGGCCTCGTTCGCTAGCGCCCCGTCGGCTGTAGTTCCACCCGCACGGTTTTGATTTGGTAGGGCCGGGTCGGGATGAGAACTTCGTCGTTCGCCACTTCCAGCGGATGTTCGTCCGCTTCCATTAGATTGGTCTCCCAGGCGCGAGCCGCACCGGCAAAGTGGAGACGGACGGCGCTTTCCCGTCCGGCAAATTCGTAGAAGCGCACCAGCCAAGTGTCACTGTCCTCCGCCTTCTTGATTGCCGTGAGCACCACGTTGTCGGGGGCAATCTCAACAAAGGAATGCACGGCGGGCAGCCTGCCTGGGCGGGGCGCGGTGACGATGGGCAGGAGCGGATAGTTCAGCTCATAGCCGCGTTGCACCGTGCCAGCTTCTTTCCAGGAACCAGCGTGCGGGTAGAGCGAGTACGTGAACTCGTGATGACCCATGTCGGCAGTGGGGTCGGGCCACTTGGGGGAGCGCAGCAAGGAGAGGCGGAGCACGTTTCCCTTGGCGTCGTAGCCGTACTTGGAATCGTTCAGCAGACTCAGTCCGCCACGGGCATCCGATAGATCGGCCCAGCGCAGCGCGGGGACTTCGAACTTCGCTTTTTCCTGTGGTGTGTTGCGAGTGGTAGGCCGCTCGATGGCGCCGTAAGGGATCTCGAAAGTGGCGAAATCGTTCTGGGCGGCCACCGGGAAGGCCGCCTTGATGAGAATGTGCTCCTCGTGCCAGTCCACTTTGGTGCGGAAATCGAGGCGAGGCACTCCTGCATAGAGGGTGATGCTTTGTGTGAACCACGAGCCCTGGAATTTCTTTACCACCTGTATGACGGCGCGCACCCGCCCGAGCTCGGGCTCTTTGATCTCCTTGGCTTCAGTCAAATCCCACTTCTCGTTTTCGAAATCGGCATCAATATTCCAGGCGTCCCAGTCTTTGGGTTTGTCGCGAAACGCCCGCAGCAGGTTGCCGCAGGCGCCCGGAGCCAGCACCTCGCGCCCTTGCCGTTTGTCGAACAGACTCGTAATGCAGTGGGACTTGGGGTCGAGACGAACGCGGAGGAATTCGTTTTCGAGCATGTTCGGCGTTGCTTTGAGAGGAGAGGCTGGCGCCGAGGAATCGGTTTTTCCTACGACGTGAAAGACCTTATAGCCCAGCGGGGGAACGTCCCCGGCCAGAAAGAGGACGCGCACGCGGTTCGTTTCCAGGTCACGGGAAGCGATCTCGGTGAGCACCGGTTTTCCATCCGGGGAACGTACTTCAACCTCGGCCGAGGCGTCGCCGAGACGCACCTCGGTCTCGACGACTTCCGTCCGGCTCCAGGCCAGCGGATTGAACACCACGACGGGCGTGCCCGGGCCTTCGGTGTCAATGTGGGCCGTGATGTCGTCGAGCGCCCTGCCCAGGGCGGCGGAGGCAAGCTGGCGAATCACGGTGTGGTCGCGGCTGGCATCAACGTAGACAGGCGCGATGCCCGAGCCCGGCAGAATGTCGTGGAACTGATTGAAGAGCAGCAAGCGCCAAGCGTCGTTCAGCTCCGCCTGGGGATAGGCGTGGGCGCCGAGAAGGGAAGCTAGGGAAGAGAACTTTTCCGCGTTGAGCAGCAGAGCTTCGTTGCGGCGGTTGTTTTTCTTGGTCGGGGCCTGCGTGGTGTAGACCCCGCGGTGGTATTCGAAGTAAATCTCGTCGCGCCACACGGGTACCTGCAGATTCTTGAGATTCTTTTCCACTGATTCAAAGAACCCGAGGGCCGTGCCAAACTGGAGACGCGGGTAGAGCGCGGACTCCGCCTGCCAGGGCCGGCCCATCTCCAGCATGCGGCGCGTGGGCCCGCCGCCGTGATTGCCGATGCCGTAGAGATGCAGCATGTCCGCGAGTCCCGTCATGCGCTTGGTGTCGGCCAGATCGCCGGCCATGCGAATGGGGTCGAGCCGGTTCACATAATCATGGGGAAAGAATGTGAGGACGCGGCTGCCGTCGGGGGCTTCCCACCAGAAGAGCTTGTGAGGGAATTTCGTGGTGTCGTTCCAGCTGATTTTCTGAGTGACGAAGTAGTCAATCCCCGACCGCTTGTAGATCTGGGGAAGCTGCCAGTTGTAGCCGAAGGAGTCGGGGTTCCACCCCAGGCGAACGTCGACGCCGAATTTCTGGCGGATGTAGCGCTTTCCCACCAGCAGTTGGCGCACCAGGGATTCGCCGTCGGGCATGTTCAGGTCGGGCTCGACCCACATCCCGCCCACGATTTCCCAGCGCCCTTCCTTCACCCGGCGGCGGATTTGCTCGAAGAGCTCCGGGTATTTTTCTTCCATCCAGGCGTAAGTGCGCACCGAGCCGTGAGCGAAGGTCAGGTCGGGGAACTCGTGCATCAGCTTGAGCACGCTCGAAAAGGTGTCGCGGGTCACTTCGACGGTTTCTGTCCACGGCCACAGCCAGGCCATGTCGATGTGGGCGTTGCCGACGGCGTCAATGGAGTAGCTCTTCAGCCAGTCGCGCAAGGGCTCGAGCTGGGCGCGCGCCTCGTGAATTGAGTTGTCAAAAGCGCTCTGGTCGCTCCGCGCAAGCGCGCCCCAATCAATCGCCTGGCGCGCCGCCTCGAGGAGCTGGGCGCGCTCTTTCTGGCTCGCGCCGCCCGTCGGGTTGAGCAGTTCCGCCGTGCGACATTCTTCGAGGAACGAGCGCACATCCGGCCGCCCCTCCACGCCCACCAATTGAACCCGCCCCTCGTTGAAACGGAGCCGGCCCGCGGCCGCCTGGGCTTTGACGGCGATGAGAAACTTCTCGCCGGGGCGGGCGTTCTCGCTGAGCACGATGGCCTCGAACTCTTCGCCCTGAGCGCGCTGCTCACCGTTGAGGAAAACTGTTTTGGAGACGGTGTCGTTCCAATCGAAGAAAATCTCTAGTTCCAGACGCGCGCCGGTGAAGTTGTAGCTGCCGCGTGCCGTGGGCACTTCGAACCACTGGCGGAACCAATAGGAGCCCGGCTCCCAGTCTTGGTCTTTCTGCTTTATCTCCCAGGAGGAGTCGTCCAACTCGGGCCGCTCGCCGCGAAACTCTCCGGTGGGATGCGCGCGCCAGGCGTCGAGCGGGATTGTGGAGATGGCCTGCCATTTCTCCAGCAAAGCTGCGCAGCCTGTGGGCGGCTCTTGCTTTTCTTCGGCGAAAGCGAATCCTGGAAGGAGAAGAATAGCCGCCAGAGCGCTGCTGGCCCAGCGTGTCCAAAGCAATCTAGGCATGGTCAATCCTTCGCTCCCGGGGGCGGATTGCGAGAAAAATGACGATAGAGCAACCAAGTGAGCACGAAGGAAATGAGAAAGACCACCGCCGGGATCACCACGCCTAGAATGGGGCTGCCGATACGCGCGCCTAGCAAGACAGCAGGCGTCATGACTTCGGTTCATCCTTCTTGCTCGACGCGTCGGGGCCGCGTCGCTTGCGGTAATTGAGGTAGGCGAGCAGCATCCCCGCGAACCCCAAGGCATATGAGAGCAGCATGGCGAGCACGAGCGCGTGCGGCGGCACCCCCTGGGCGAGCAAGACGGCCGAGAGCGGCAGACTGTTCATTCGCTTTGCTCCCAGCGCGTCAGACCTTCGAGTCGCTTGAGGTAGTTCGCCTGTTTTTCTTCATAGTCGGCCGAGACGGAGCGCAGCTTGGGGTCGATCACCCAGTACATCAAAGCGCTGACTGCAATTCCGGCCGCCAGGGTCACGTACCCCGCCGGCTTGGCCAGCAGGGAAAGCGTGCCACCGATGATAATCAGCAGGTAGCCGGAAGCGGAAAGGACGGCGGCGATCAAGTCCTCTCGGCTCCAGGCGTTGGCGGCCTCCGGCGTCCAGCGCCGGCGGATGAAAGCCCGTGGTCCCTCGCGGCGCGGCGCTACCGGCAGTAAGCCGCGCCGCTCGGCTTCGCGGCGCACGGGTCCCCACCAACCCACGGGCCGTGCCATCACGTAAAACTTCACCAGGTGTTCCATGTTTTCCGGATTGGTTAGGAATGTGACCGGCAGAAAGATGAGCGCTCCCAGCCCCAGCAACACCCAGAATTGCACGTAATCGGGCAACAGCGGGATGACGCCGTAGGAAGGCAGCACCCAGACCACCAGCCAGCTCATCCCCAGGTTCGCCATCCAGGCCGAGAGGTAGCCCCAGGCGTTGAAGCGCCACCACACGACCTGCAGGATGTTCGGCAGCCACACGCCGGCCGCCATCAGCCAGAGGGCGAAGATGAGCCAGCGCGTGATTTCCGTCATCATAATGCCCAGCAGAAAAGAGCCGAGCAGCAGCGCCAGCGTGCTGACCCGCCCGACCCACACCAGGCGCTGCTCGCTGGCAGCTGGGTTGATGTAGTGCTGGTAGAGATCGCGTGTCGCGTAAAGGGCGCCGAGGTTCAAGTGCGAAGAGATGGTGGAGAAGTGAATGGCGAGGATGGTGGCGAAAAAGAACCCCACCATCCCCGCGGGCAAGAACTCGAACCCGATGCGGAACCAGCCCATTTCGGCTTCGCTGAGGCTGGCGATGCGCGGATAGAGCGTGTAGAAGCCCAGCGCCGCGATTACCCAGAGTGCGTCGCGGACCAGAATCAGCGCCGTGCCTACCCAGAGGGCGTAGCTGGCATCGCGGACTGTTTTCGCTGACTGAATCCGCTGCGCTTCAGCATACCAATCGATGGTGGTTGCCATGCCGACGCCGCCCAGAAAAGCAAAAATCACCATGGTGACGAACCATCCGATAGGGAAGTCGCCGCTGAACCATCCGGTGAAGTGAAACATATCGAGCCGCCAGCTCTCGCCCATCTCGTCGAGCCGCGTCACGATCCCGCGCGGCCCGCCCGCGGCGACAATGCCCCAGGCCGAGGTCAGCACAATCGAAGCGAAAGCAATCACGCCTTGCTGGAAGTCGGTGATCACTACGCCCCAGTACCCCGCCGCCAGCACGTAGACAGCGCAGGCGGAGGAAAAAATCACCAGCCCCCACCAGTCCGGCCACCCGAAGGCGAGGCGGCAAACCTTCCCCATGGCCATCCCCACCCAACCGAGAATGAACATGTTCAAGAAAATGGCCCAGCCGGTCATCCAGCCGCGCATCAGTTCGCTGCCCAGCCCGCCAAACCGCAGCGTTTGAAATTCGGCCTGCGAGTAGGCGAGCGAGCGCCGATAGATGCGCGCCGACACGATGGCGCTGACGGCGCACCAGGAAGGAAACAGCGTGGCGTACCAGATGCCCCGAAGGCCCTGCGTATAGATAATGCCGGTGATCCACATGGGCGTGTCGGTGGCGGTGTGGGTGGCAAAAACCGAGGAAGCCGGCAGCCACCAGGGCAAGCCGCGCCCGGCCAGGAAGAAATCGGCCTGCGAGCGTTTGGCCAGCCGGTAGAACACCAGCCCGCAAGCCACCATCAGAAGGATGAAGGCCAGAACCCAGAACCAGTCGAGTAGAGTGAATTCGACCACGTGTGCGGGCGCCGTTGCGGTCGGCGTGCGCGGATGCTAATCGAAGTCCCGAGGAAAAGCAAAACGCTCCCGCGTACGAGGGGCGTGTGCTTCCTGGCTAGGTGAGCCCCTGAAGCACCAGCAATTCCTGAACGGCGCGGTGGGCTTCGTCGAAGGCTTGATTGGTAAAAGCAGCGGCGCCGGCATCAGAGTTGGCAATGGTCACGCGGCCGAAGCGCCGCCGGCCCAGCACATGGGGACGTTCCTCTGGCGGCACGTCAGGATCAGCCAGCGTGTCGTAGGTATAAGCATAGCCATACGGCCAGCGGTTCACGGTGATGGCGACAATATCTTCCGCCGCCTCAAAGCTGCCCGGCGCGAGCATGCGCTCGAGTTGCCGCCGAATCTCCAGCTCGAACTGCTCAAAACTCATTCTCAGCAGCTCTTGCTGGCCGAGGCGTTGCTGTTCTTTTCTGGGCAGGCCGGGCTTGTTCGGGTTCCGCACCATATGAACAATAATCGGCTCCGCGGGCGTGGTCAGCCCCTGATAGCCGCCCATGTTCGTGCCCGGGTCGAGCGCGACGATGGTGTGATACATCCCCGGCGCACTCACCCACGCCACCCCCAGCTTCTGAAACGGCGTCCACCGCCGGACCAGCACGTTCGTGTAAAGCATCGGCACCTTGACGGGATATTCCAGCGCCTCTTTCTGGCGCTCGGGGAGCTCGGGCAGCAGCGAGGGAATGAGGCGGTTGAAACAGGCCAGGATGCAGTAGCGGCCGCGCACGCCGTACAGTTTGTCCCCCTGACGGTAGGCCACTCGCACCCAGCGCGCCTTTTCCGTCGGCCCGTCTTGCTGCACGCGGACGACCGTGCTGTTTAACCGGATGCGTGTCTTGGCGTTCGGCTCATCCAGCCGCTCGTAAGCGAGGGGTGCCCGGACGACGCTCTCCATCGAGGGGCTGCCGGGCAGCGCCGGAGGAATCAGCCGGCCGACGAGCAGACGCGCGATGGACGCGTTGCCATCGGGAAAATGGAAGAAGTAGGAATCTTCGTTGAAGCTTTCTCCCAGGCCGAGCCCCAGCCCGTCGAAGCCGGCCCCGCCGTGCTGCGCCCCTTCCAGCGCCGGCAGCGTATCCACACGCTTATTGTTGCGCCAGCCTCGGCCCTGAAAGAAGGGAAGCGCGTCAGCGCTCATCTTGGCGATGTTGAGGAGGTAGTCCTGGTAGCTCATCCGGGCCAGCCGGGCCTTCTTCTCTTCCACGCTCAGCCCGGGCAGGTAGTCGGGATTCTTCCCGTGCAGACGGAGCAGGTCTTGGCGGGCGGCCTCCGAAAGCGGGGCCTCGGCCAAGAATTCCGCCCAGGGCCGCTCTCCATAGCCGGCGACCATCATGTCTTTCCCGAAATGCTCTTTGTCGAAAAACATCCCCGGCCCTAGATGGTAGCGGGCTTCGAGGTCGCGGTTTTCGAGCTGCGGGTACCTCTCCACCTCGATGCCGAGGTCTTTCAGCAGAGCCTTGGCCGCGAAGCTATAGGGGTAGGGCGTGCCGATGTCGCGCGTGCCGCCGAAACCGATGAACGTCCGCCCCTGGTAGTGAAATTCATTGCGCTTGGCGTGCCCGCCGAAATCGTCGTGGTTATCGAGGATCAGTATGCGCGGCTCCGGCCCCCGCACCGTCCGATAGAAGTAGGCGGCCGCCAGACCCGAGAGCCCGCCGCCCACAATGACTAGGTCGTATTCTTCCTGGAGGTCGCTCGCGGCAACGGGAAACTCCGCATACTTTCCTTGCTGGATCGCCTCGAAGCCAGCCACCGCCACCGGGTAGTCGCCCCGCAGACCCTTGCGTGACGGAGGATAGTCGGCCGCCCTTTCGCCCGCCGCTCCCGTGCTGGAAGACGTCTGCGGCGCGGCTTCGAGCGGAATTCCCGTCAGGGCAGCGTAGGCGCCCGTAATGCCGATGGCGACCCCATTTAGGAAATCCCGGCGCGCAATCGGCCGCCCCATCCCCAGACGCTGATATTCTTTCGTCTTGCTCATCTTCATTCGCCCGCGTCCGCGGATGCTAATGCAGTTCTGGGCGAAAAGCAAAACTCAACCTTGCATAGGCAAAAGGCCGATTCAGAAGTCGGATTCCGAGGGCTGAAGGCTGATAGCTGACAGCTTAACGAATGGCGCGCCTGAGAGGATTTGAACCTCCGACCTCTGGTTCCGGAGACCAGCGCT
>CAYTXK010000094.1:0-7835 GCA_964441645.1 uncultured Acidobacteriota bacterium | reverse complement strand
GGCCACGACGTCGCCCGTCAGCCCCGGCGAGCCGAAACGCACAAACTGGTCGGCGGTCTGCAACACCAGCACCGCTCCGATGAAGAAGGAGGCCAGCACCACGATGGGCAGCGAGCCCACGCCGATGATGTCCATCTGCGTCACAGTGTCGGTGAGGTAGCGCGGGTGGCCAAACAGGTTGCGCAGGGCCCGCCAGCCCAGCAGGGCGAACTCCTGCACAGCAAGAATCTTTTCTTTGGCCAGGTCGTTCAGCACGCCGACGGGGATGTTCATCGTTTTGGGGACGAGAGACTATGCGCCGGTCATTCTCACCCGCGCCTCCAGCCAAGTCAAGGAACGGCCGCGGGCGGCCTCCCAGTGTAGGATGAGTGTTGTGCGTGTTTGGGTTTACAAAGTTAATGCGCGGCGGCCCGGCCGCTTCACCGGCTGGCATTTCCGGCAGTATTTCGGTTATCGCGGCGGTCGGCCCTACGAGATGGGCGGCCGCGAGTGGATTCGCAGCCCGCAGAGCTGGGCGAGCCTGCGGCGGGTGCGTCGCGGCGACCTCTTTGTCTGCTACCAGTCGGACGAGCGCAAGATTTACGGCCTGGCGCGCGCCGCCAGCCCCGGCTACGAGAGCCTGCGCGGCTCGGGGGTCTTCGACTCGATTGATTTCACGCCGCGCGGCCTGCGGCTCAAAAATCCCGTGGACGTGCGCGCCCCGCTGTTCCGCCACCTGCGCGCCTTCACCGTGCCGTCGCGCGGCACCATTCATCGGCTGGCGGCGGACGAGCACCGCGCCCTGCTCCGCCACCTGGTCGCTCTCAACCCCACCCAGCGCTCTGCCATTCTATCTCTTGCCCAACGGCACGCATGACCACGCAGAGCCGTTGGGTAGAATTTGTTGCTGTTTGTTGGCGTTGGGTGGTGCTTGTGGGCGTTTGTCGGTGGCTTTAGTTGCGCGCCGGCTGTTCTGATTCGCGCACCACGCGCACCTGCCGGATGCGGGTGGTCAGCACGCGATTGCCGAACTCCAGAAACAGCCCGCAGGCGGCCACGATGTCGTGCTTGATGGCGCTGCCGCCCCAGGTGCAGCCGTTGATGCTGACCTTCTGGGGCGAGAGCCCCTTGCGGTCGAACCAGCCGCCCGAAACGGAATAGGAGCCGTCGCCCAGGGCGCAGATGGCGTAGGTGGAATTCTTGGTGGTGACGAACACCCAGTCGCCCGAGCTGAGCTCGGTCTTATGCACCGCGTCGAGTGCGTGGGCCTCGTCCACGATCGACTGCAGGCTCTGGGCACCCTGCATTTCGGTACCGTGCATCTCGGCACCCCTTCTGCCCCCGAATTTTAGATGCGGCTACCGACCAAGTCAAATGCCTGCAAGGGAAACTTCTCTTTCACCCCTTTCGTATTAGCATACGTCCAACAAGAATGCCGCCACGACACGCCATTCTCTTTTTCGCGGCCTTCGCGGCTCTCGGCGCGGCCGCTCTCGCAGCCCAGGATTCGGCTGTGGCCTCACCGCGCCCGCGTCCCGCGCAACTCCAGCCTTGCCGGCTGCCTGGTCTGGAGGAAGAGGTCTGGTGCGGCAGTTATGAAGTCTATGAAAACCGCCGGCTGCAAGGAGGCCGCAAGCTTCGACTCAACGTCGCCGTGCTGCCGGCGCTGACTCCTCAGCCGGCGCCCGATCCCTTGTTTTTTCTCGCCGGCGGCCCCGGCCAGGGCGCAACCAGTCTGGCAAACTTCGCCGCTGAAACCTTCACCGAAGTCCGCCGCCAGCGCGACCTGGTGCTGGTGGACCAGCGCGGCACCGGCCGCTCGAACGGCCTCAGCTGCGATATGTACAAAGACTCGCCCGACAGAATTACCGACTGGCTACCTCCGGCCGGGGTGCGCGCCTGCCGCCGCGAACTGGCCCGGCGCGCCGACCTGCGGCTCTACACCACGCCGCTCGCGGTCACCGACCTCGATGAGGTGCGCGCCTGGCTGGGCTACGACCGCATCAATCTCTACGGCACTTCCTACGGCACGCGGGTGGCGCTCGTCTATCTGCGCAGCCACCCCGAGCGCGTGCGCAGTGTGGTCTTGAAAGGCGTCGCCCCGCTCGGTTTCGCCACGGCGCGCGACTATGGCCGCGACGCCGAGCGCGCCCTGGGACTGCTGTTCGGAGACTGCGCCGCCGACGCCACCTGCCGCCGCGCCTTTCCCAACCTCCAGGCCGAGTTGCAAGCGGTTCTGCACCGGCTGGAGGCCGGGCTGGTGCGGGTCGAGCTGCCCGCGGTGCAGAAGAGCCCTGCCAGGACGATAGAGATTTCGCGGTGGGCCTTCGGTGAAAGCTTGCGCAACCTGCTCTACTCACCGGTCACCGCCAGCCAGGTGCCCTTGTTCATCCACCAGGCCGCGGAGGGGAATTTGGCGCCGATTGTTGAAGTCGCCCTGCGCTACCGGCAGGGGTTCGTGAGCGACGTCAGTTTTGGACAATTTCTCTCCGTCACCTGCGCGGAAGACATCCCTCGCATTGATGCCGAGAAGGCGGCGCGCGAAGCCGCGGGCACGTTCGCCGACGACTACCGCCTCCGGCAACAGGCGCGCGCCTGCCGGCTCTGGCCGCGCGTCCGTCTACCGGAAGAGTATTTCGAGCCGGTGCGCAGCGACGCGCCCGTTCTGATTCTCTCCGGCGGGCTCGACCCGGTGACGCCGCCGCGCTGGGGCGAGGAAGCGGCCCGCCACTTGCCCGCCAGCCTGCACGTCGTTTTCCGCAACGGCGGGCACCCCTTCGCCGGCTTTCAGGGCTGCGGCGACAAACTCATCGCCGAATTCATCGCCCGCGGCTCAGCGAAGGGGCTCGACACCTCCTGCGCCGACAAGGCTCCGCGCCCGCCCTTCGTTCTGCCCGCCGCCACGCCGTAACGGCCACCGACTTTTTTGACCCGCCGTCAGCGGTCGGCTAGAATCGCGGGCCATGTTGCGCTTTGAGACCGCAGGCGAATCGCACGGCCAATGCCTGACCGCCGTTGTCTCGGGCCTGCCGCTGGGCGTGCCGGTTGACCCGGCCTTCATCAACGGCGAGCTGCGGCGCCGCCAAGCGGGTTATGGCCGCGGCGGACGGATGAAGATCGAGCGCGACGAAGTCCAGATTCTTTCCGGCGTCCGCCACGGCAAAACCATCGGCGCCCCCGTCACCCTGCAAATCGAGAACAAAGACTGGAGCCACTGGGAGGACGCCCTGCCAGTGGAAGCCAACCCGGCGCTGGCGGAAAAGCAGCGCCCGCTCACGCAGCCGCGGCCCGGCCACGCCGACCTAGCGGGCGCGCTCAAGTTCAATCTGCACGACGCCCGCTACGTCCTCGAGCGCGCCAGCGCTCGCGAAACCGCGGCGCGGGTCGCGGCCGGTGCGCTGGCAAAACTTTTTCTCGGAAACTTCGGCGTGGAAGTCTTGAGCCATACGCGGGCTATTGGTTCCCTGCGCCTGGAGCATGCGGTCCGCTGGGAGGAAATCGTCGCCGCCTGCGAGGACACCGAGGCCGAGATCCGCGCAGTAGACCCGCAGCTCGGCGCAGCTATGAAGAAACTCATTGACCAGGCCATCGCGGAGCGCGACTCGCTGGGCGGCGTCTTTGAGGTCGTCGCTCACGGAGTGCCGGCGGGCCTGGGCTCGCACGCCCAGTGGGACGAGCGGCTCGATGCGCGCCTGGCCCAGGCGGTGATGTCCATTCAAGCGGTGAAGGCGGTAGAGATCGGCACGGGCGTGAGCAATGCCGCGACTTTCGGCTCGCAGGTGCACGATGAAATTGGCTACGACGCGGCGGCGCGGCGCTTCACGCGCGCCTCGAACCACGCCGGCGGCCTCGAGGGGGGAATTACGAACGGCGAGGACGTGGTGGTGCGCGGCTACCTCAAGCCCATCTCTACCCTGCGGCGCCCACTGCAGTCGGTTGACCTGGCGACCAAACAAGCGGTGAAAGCCGCCTACGAGCGCTCCGATGTGTGCGTGGTGCCTGCCGCCGGCGTTATCGGCGAAGCCATGGTGGCGCTGGTGCTGGCGGGCGCGGTGCGGGAAAAATTCGGCGGTGACACGTTGGAAGAAGCCCTGCGCAACTTCCACGCCTACCAGCAGCAACTGAAAAGGTTTTGAAACCGCAGATGATTTATCCGATCGTGAAATACGGGGCGGCGGCGCTGGAGCAGGTGGCGGCGCCGGTCACCGAGTTCGACGACAAACTCCGGCAGCTCGTCGAAGATATGTTCGAGTCCATGTACGCCGCCCAGGGCGTGGGGCTGGCGGCGCCGCAGATCGGACTCTCGCTGCAACTGGCGGTGATTGACATCACCTCCGGCAAAGACCCCGGGGCGCGCCTGGCGCTGGTCAATCCGGAAATCCTGACCACCGAAGGCACGCAACGCGAGGAAGAAGGCTGCTTGAGCCTGCCGAGCTTCCACGCCGAAGTGCGCCGCCCCCGCCGCGTCACCGTGCGCGCCCAAGACGTCACGGGCCGCTCCTTCACGCTCACCGGCGAAGACCTGCTGGCCCGCGCCCTCTGCCACGAAATCGATCACCTCAAGGGCAAGCTCTTTATCAGCCACCTGTCTATGCTCAAGCGCGACAGCATTCGCCGCAAGGTGCGCAAACTGGTCCGCGCCGGCGACTGGTAAGAAAAGCAACCACTGATGCACACGGATTCACACAAATGATGCGGCTCCTTTTTTGCGGCACGCCCGACTTTGCTGTCCCCACCGTGAGGCGGCTGGCGGGCGAAGGCTTCGAACTAGCGGCTGTCATCACTCAGCCTGACCGGCCCAAAGGCCGTGGCCTCGCGCTGGCGCCCTCGCCGGTGAAAACCGCTGCGCTCGACCTGCGCCTGCCTATCGAGCAGCCGGAGAAAATCAAAGGCGACGCTGGCCGGGCGCTCGTGGCGCGCTACCAGCCCGAAGCGGTGGTCATTGTTGGCTACGGGCAAATTATCCCCGCCGACTTGCTGGATGTTACCCGCTACGGCTGGATCAATCTGCACGCCTCGCTCCTGCCAAAATATCGCGGCGCCGCGCCGGTGCAATGGGCGCTGATTCGCGGCGAAGCCCGCACCGGCGTCACCACCATGCGGCTCGACGCCGGGCTCGACACCGGGCCGATCCTCTTGCAAGGCGAAGAAACCATCGCCGAGGACGACACCGCGCTTACTCTGAGCGCCCGCCTCGCCGAGCGCGGCGCCGCTTTGATGGTGGAAACTCTGCGGCGGCTGGAAGCCGGCACGCTCACTCCGCGACCGCAAGATTCCTCGCAGGCGACCGCCGCGCCGCGGCTCAAGCGCGAGGACGGGCGGCTCGACTGGTCGCAACCAGCGCGCGAAATTTACCACCGCGTCCGCGGGCTCCTGCCGTGGCCCGGGGCCTACACGAGTTTTCGCGGCCAGCTCGTGCATCTGTGGTGTGCAAAACCCGTCGAGGCCCCAGCGGGCGTGGTGAGCGCGCCCGCCCCGGGGACGTTGCTGGTAGAAAAGCAAGTGCTCTATGTCGCCTGCGAGGGCGGCACCTGGCTGCGCCTCGAAGAATTGCAACCGGCGGACCGCAAGCGCCTGCGCGCCGGCGACTTCATCAACGGCCTGCACGTCAAGAGCGGCGAGCGCTTCGAGCCTGCAGTGTAGCTGTGACGAAGTTTATCCTGTTGGCGGCGCCGGTGGCGTGAGCGGCCGGCGGCGGTGGAAGTCGGTGGCCTGCTGATACGCTTGCGCCAGCGCCAGCATTTCGCTCTCGCCGTAAAGCTTCCCCATAAAAGTAATGCTGGTGGGCGTGGCGTCGCCCGCGCGGAAGCCGTTGGGCACCACCACCGCCGGGTGCCCGGTCAGGTTGGTGAGGAGGAGGTGGTCGCCGCCGAAAGAGGGTGCGATGTAAGCGTCCACTTCGGACAACATTGCACGCATTTCCTGCATAGTTAGGGCACGTATGCGGTTGGCCCGGATGTACTCGACCGCGGGGATTAACTGCCCCTGGCGGAAGACGTTGGGCCAAGCGTCTTCCACCTGGCGGACCATCAGGTCGTCGCGGCCGGAGCGGGTGAGCTCGTCGAAGGCGGCGGCGGCTTCGGCGGTCAGAATCAACTCGAGCGCGGCCACGGGGAGGCGGTCGGAGAGTTTGAGGGGAATCAACTCGACGCCCATCTGGCGCAGGGTGTCGAGTGAGCGGTTGTCGAACTCTTGCGACTCCCGCGCCCGGACTTTTTGTTCCTCTTTTTCCAAGTCTTTGGTGCGGTCTTCTTCGAAGAGCGCCTGCAGGAAGCCGACGCGGAGCGAGCGGACATCGCGGCCGCGGCTCGGGGGCCAGCGAAAGGGGCGGTCGACGGCGGAAGGGTCGAGGCCGTCGGCGCCGTGGATGGCGCTGAAAACCAAAGCGCAGTCTTCGACCGAGCGGGCAATCGAACCGATTTTGTCCATGCTCCAGGCGAGCGCCATGGCCCCGTAGCGGCTGACGCGGCCGAAGGTGGGCCGCAGGCCTGTCACGCCGCAGCGCGTGCAGGGCGAGACAATGCTGCCCCAAGTTTCGGTGCCGATGGCGAAGCCGACGAGACCGGCGGCGGTGGCGGCGGAGGAGCCGGCGGAGGAGCCGCTCGAGCCTTGGTCGAGCTTCCAGGGATTTTTGGTGGTGGCGTCGAACCAGACGTCACCCCAGGCGAGCTCGCCCACCGAGAGTTTGGCGACCAGTACAGCGCCCGCTTCTTCGAGTCGCGTCACCACGGTGGCTTTCTCGGGGCGCACTTGTTCTTTGTAGGGAACGGAGCCCCAAGTGGTGGGGTAGCCGGGCACGGCCAGCAGGTCTTTCGCGCCCCAGGGAATGCCGTGCAAAGGCCCGCGATAGTGGCCGGCGGCCAGCTCGCGGTCGGCGCGCGCGGCCTGCTGGAGGGCCAGCTCTTCGGTGTAAGTAATGACGCAGCGCAGCAACGGGTCGAAGCGGCGCAGGCGCTCGAGATAGAGTTTGGTCAACTCGGTGGAAGAAATTTGCCGGCGGCGAATCAGCGCCGCCAGTTCGGTTACGGGAGCAAAGGCCAGGTCGTCGTAGGCCGGCCGGCGGACAGCTTTCCTGTTCGCGGCGGGCGAGCTGCGGGCAGTGGTGCGGACTCGCGGCGACCCGGGCGCCGCACTCAAAGGTTCGGGGTGAAACCAGAGGGCCGGGGCGACGCTGTTGTCGAGGGGGACGGCACGCAGCTTGGCGTAGTTTTCGACGGCGGTATTGAGGTCTTTGAGCATCAGCTTGCGGTCGTCGTCGGTGAAGGTAAGCCCGCTGACCCACTCGGCCTGGCGGATCATGTCGGCGGTGATCTGGGGCTTTTCCGCTGCCAAGGCCGCAAGGGCGCGGATGAAGACGGGGGAAGCGACTCCCAGCGCGGTGAGGGTTTTCAAAGCGTGGCGACGATCCATGGAGACCTCCGCAGAAGCAACAGCAGGTCCCTCGGCTCCGATCCCGAAGGGTCGGGATTCGGGGCCTCGGGATGACAACAAGTAATGCGGGGCGGATTATACACCGCTCGGCGGCAGGGGAATGTTGCTGCGCCCGTTCGCGCTCCGCAACGGCCTTCGGCAGAGTGGCAGGCGCTGGCGCGCCGATGCTTATGTCGGGGCTAAAGCCCCGACCCGACAAAGAAAGAAGCAGATTCGTCGCCCCGAACGGAATCAAGGGCTCGGAGTGAAAGACCGCAGGTAGGGCGGAGCCCAAACCTGCGCTACCTTTCTTACCCTACCGGAGGAGCGCCCGCTTCGCGGGCGGGGCAGCCCTTCGACTATGCTTCCCTCGACTACGCTCCCTCCGGCAAGCTCAGGACAGGCGGGATAAGCAACGGCCTTCGGCAGAGTGAAAAACCGCAGGT
>CAYTXK010000093.1:4651-7918 GCA_964441645.1 uncultured Acidobacteriota bacterium | reverse complement strand
GCGAAGGCCTGAAGCTGCTGCGCCCCGGCCAGATCACCTTCGTGGTGCTGAGCGAAAACTCCACCCGCGAGCCCCACCGCCTGATTGCCTCCTCCATCGGGCTGGCCCTGCCCGCCGACAAGTCCATGTACGGCTATCTTTCCGAACACCACTCCTTCGGCGAGACTGAGGACCGCGCCGGCGAATACGCGGAAGAGTTGGCGGCAGAAATGCTCGCCACTACACTCGATGTGGAGTTTGACTCCGACTTGAACTGGGATGAGAAAAAAGAAATCTACCGCATCTCGAACAAGATCGTCCGCACCATGAACATCACCCAGTCGGCCGTAGGCGACAAGCGCGGCCTGTGGTCCACCGTCATGACCGCCGCCATCCTCATCCCCGAAGACTAGCCGATAATCGTGCGGCAGCGCCTCGCGCGGGCGGCCGCCTTGCGGCGCGACAGGTAGCCGAGGCGCTCCAGCACCGCGCCCGCCACCAGCGGCAAGGCTACGGTGGCGTCGTCAAACACCTCCGCAAAGCGCCCGCCTTCCGACTCCGGCACAAACTTTCCCCAGGAAACCGCTTCGCTAAAAGTGCTGCCCGACAACCCGCCCCAATAGACGGGCTCGGGGCAGATGCGCACCCCGTACTGGTAGCGCTTGAGCGGATGCTTTTCCAGGCCGCGGCGCGTGCGCAGCTCGATGTAGACGCCCACCTGCTGCGACCAGTTGCGCGGCACCCCGCCGCCCAGAATCAGAATTCCCCAGCGCTTGCCGCCGAGCATGGTCTGCGTGAAGTGCTCGAGGTCGTCGAGCGCGTCGGCCTTCAGCGGCGGCTGGCCGTGCTTCTGGCGCTGGAGGTTGTGCAGCGCCAGGTCGAGCCCCAGCTCAGAGTCGGTGAAGGAGGGGATATAGACCGGGACCTTTTTCTCGAAGGCCGATCTCAGAATCCCGCGCCCGTGGCGGCTGCGGTGCAACCGTTCTCCCAGCCGTTGGCAGAGCTTCCAACTCGAAACATTGTCTTCCGTGCCCCAGATCTCCAGCACCCGGTCCACCATTGCTTCCACTTCGTCGAGGTTGACCTCCGGCTCCAGCGAATCATAGACGCGGTTGTAGCCGGCCCAGAAAAGCTCGTTGTCGTTCATCCGCTGGTCGTAGCGGAAGTGCGAGCGGCCGGTGGCCTCCACCAACCCGTGCGCCATCTGCGCCCCGGTCGAGACGATGACCTTGACCACACCGCTGTCAATCAAATCGCAAATAATCAATCCCATCTTGCCGACCGTCAGCGCGCCCGACAACGTGAGCACCACCGTGCAGTCCTTGTCCCGCGCCATCGCCTCCAGCACGTCAGCGGCGTCGCCAATCTGCCGCCCGGTAAAGGCCGTCTGACCCATGGCGCGTACCAGCCCGTCCAGGCTGCGCACCCGGCTCAGGTCGAGCGGATAGATGGGCGTCATCCGGTCTTTCAGCGGGTCGTGCAGGTGCCGTTCGCGCTTTCCGGCAGACTTTTTCTTCGGCATTTTTCCTTTCCTCACCAGCAGAAAGTTTTGCGGCGGCGAGTATACCTTGCACTCTCAAAGTCCGCTGCGGGAAAAATCATGTTTCGCCGGGAAACTCTTGTGCGTTCGCAAGCGCGATGCTAAAAGAGAGCGCCTATGCTGAAGAGTTATCCCGCCGCGCTTCCCTTTCGCTTCGGCGGCCTGGAGGACGTCCAGGCGCGGTACGACACCGCTCGGGTAGTCGTCGTGCCCATTCCCCTCGAGCGCACCACCACCTACGCCCGCGGCACCCGGCGCGGCCCCGCCGCGATCATCGATGCCTCGCGCAACATGGAGCTCTACGACGAGGAGCTTCAGCTCGAAACCTGTCAGCAGGTCGGCATCGCCACGCTCGCCGAAATGGACACCGACTCCGACTCGCTCGAAAACGTGCTCGCTCACATCCGCACCACGGTGATGGGGCTGCTCGAGGAAGGCAAGTTTCCCGTGCTGCTGGGGGGTGAGCACAGCATGACGCCGCCCGCGGTCTCCGCGGCGGCGCGCAAGTTTCCCGATTTGAGCGTGCTACAGATTGACGCTCATGCCGACCTGCGCGACACCTACCAGGGAAACCGCAACAGCCACGCCTGCGCGCTGCGACGCGTGGTCGAAATCTGCCCCATTGTCCAAGTGGGGATTCGCAGCCTCTCGACCGAAGAGGCCGCTGATATTCCTCGCTTGAAGACGAAAATCTTCTGGGCGAAAGACATCGTGGGCCGGCCAGTGGGCGAATGGGCGGCCGAAGTCGTGGCGGCGCTCTCCCCGCATGTCTATCTCACTTTCGACCTCGACGGTCTCGACCCTTCGATTATGCCCGCCACGGGAACGCCGGAGCCGGGCGGCTTGAGTTGGGAGCAGGTGACGGCGCTCCTGCGCGCCGTGACCCGCCAGCGCCAACTGGTGGGAATGGATGTGGTCGAGCTCTTGCCCACTGCGGGCCTCCACCACGCCGACTTCCTGGCCGCCAAGCTCATCTACCGCACGCTCGGCTACGTGTTCTGCCAACAGAAGTAGCGGAAATAGCCGCGCGCTTTACATCCGGTCCCCCCGCTGCCATACTTTTTGCGTGATGAATTCGCCACGCAGAGAAATGTTGCTGGTACTGCTGCTAGCGGCGCTCGGCTTCCTGGCCCCGCGCGCCGCGGGCGAAGAGTTCTACCTGAAAGACGGCACCAAGCTGGTGGGCAAGATCGTCGCCTACGAGAAAGACAGTTTCCGCGTCGAAACCAGCTTCGGCTTCGCCATCATCTACAAGGACCGCGTGGCGCGTATCGTTTTCGAGGAGTCGCCCACCAAAGCTGCGGCGACTGGCGAGCCGGCGCCGAAGAAGACCGACGCCGAGCCCGCGCCCGCTAAGCCCACGCCCCCGGGGCCGCCTCCGCCGCCGGCGCGCATCGTCGAGCAGGTGACGGCCACGAGCTACACCAACGAAACCTACCACTTCCAGATGTTCAAGCCGCCTACCTGGCGCTCCTACCCGCAACTGGTGAAGCCGCAAACGCCGCTGGTGGCGGCGCTGGGCACGCCCGATGAAACCACGCTGCTGCTGATTGGCCAGGAGTATTTCGGCGGGGCGCTGGCCGATTACGTGCGCTTGACCGAGCCCTCGCTCGAGCGCCTGTACGAGAATTACCGGCGCGAAGGCGAAAGCCCCGCGCAGGTTGCCGGGCTGCCGGCTATTGAGCGGCGCTTCACCGGCAACGCCGAGGGTCGCTTCTGGACCGGGCTGGCTTTGTACTTCGCGCGCG
>CAYTXK010000093.1:0-4641 GCA_964441645.1 uncultured Acidobacteriota bacterium | reverse complement strand
GCACTTCACCCTGCTGGCACTCACCGCCGCCGGCGAAGAGACGCCTCTCCAACAGACCGTCTTGCGCAAGGTGGTCACCAGCCTGGCATTCTTGCCGGAGGAAGGGCGCGCCCAGCCGCGCTAGTGCCGTTCCAATTATCCTCGACTATTGCCGGCAGACCTTATTTCCAAAAAGTTGGAACGGTACTAGTAGCGGGTGACTTCGGTAAAGTGGAAGTTCGCAATCCGCATGGGCGGGACGACCATTTCGAACGATTCCTCGCCCGCCGCCCGCACCGCCACGCCGAGCAGCTCCACCTGATTGAGCATTTCCTTGAGGCTCTGGTTGAAGCGCAGGTTGCGCACCGCGTGACGCACCTGGCCGCCCTCCACCAAGTAGGTGCCGTCGCGAGTCATTCCCGTGAGGATTTTCTTGAAAGGATCGACCTCGCGGATGTACCACAGGCGCGTCACCAGCACGCCTCGCTGGGTCGAGCGAATCATCTCGTCGAGAGAAGACTTCCCTCCCGCGAACACCAGATTCATGGGCGCTTCGCCGTACTCGTTGGGCAGCATGAAGCTGTGCCCGGTGGGCTCGGCGCCGACTTTGCGGGCCGTGTGGCGGGCGTACACCAGGCGCTTGAGCACGCCCCGCTCCACCAGAGGAACCGCCTGCCGGGGAAGACCCTCGCCGTCCCAGGGCATGCCGGCTTGCAAGGGGTGGTAAACGTCGTCGGTGATGGTGATGTTGTCGCCGAACACTTTCTTGCCCACCTGGTCGGTGAAGCAGCTGCGTTTGTCGAGCACGGCGGTGCCGGCGAAGTCGTAAAAAAGAAATCCCACCAGGTCGAGCACGGCGGCCGGTTCGAGAATCACCGTGTAACGCCCGGGGGGAATCTCTCTCGGGTCGCGGTTGGCCAGCGCTTTCTCGGCGGCCCGTGCCGCCAGCTCCTCGATCGGCAACTGCGCGACATTGGTGAAGTTCCCTTTGGCCCAGCCGGAGCCGCCGTCGAGAAACGTTACCGAGAATTCGGCGCGGGTCTCGCGGTGCGTGGCATAGAGCCCGCGGGAGTTGAGTAGCGCCTGTTGGACGCTGGAGGAAGAAAAAATCCCCGCCGCCGTGAGCTGGTGGCGCTCAGCGCGCGCCACAACTTTCTCCACCGCTTGCGCTCGCGTTTCCGGGGTCAGCGCCGCCGTTTCCTCCGCGTAGCGGCTGACCGCCTGGTAGCTCTGCGGCCCCGGAAGCGGGAGCAGATCGGGGTTTTTCGGCTGCCAGCGCGCGCTCTGGACGGCGCGCTCGGCCACCCGCCGCAACGCGGCTTCGTCGGTCTTGTTGGTGCTGGCCCGCGCCGTGCGCCCCTCGGCCAGCGCGCGGACGGAAACCTGGATTCCTTCTTCGGCCACGTTTTGGTGGATGATGTTATTGGCGAAGCGCGTCAAAGCCGAGCGGCTGGCCTCGAGATAAACTTCGGTCTCATCGGCCGCGCTCGCCCGCCGGACGGTTTCAAAAATCTCGCGGCAGCGCGCCTCATCCAGCATAGGCGACTCCCACCCGCACCTTGCGGAAGCGCGCCGGCGCGGCGCCGTGGCCGGTGCCCATGGTCTGCATGGGCTGGCCCTTGCCGCAGTTGGGCGTCCCCCAGAGTGTCCAGTGGCGCCGGTCGCAAATGGCGTCGCAACTGTTCCAGAACTCGGTGGTGATGCCGCTGTAGGAGGGATTCTTCAGCATACGGGTTTTCTTCCCGCCTTTGATTTCCCAGGCGATCTCGGTCCCGAACTGGAAGTGGTAGCGCCGGTCGTCAATGCTCCAACTGCGGTTGGTCTCGAAATAAATTCCGTCGTCGGTGTCGGCCAACAGGTCGTTCAAGGTCCAAGTCCCCGGCCGCAGGCTGACGTTGGTCATGCGTATCAGCGGAATCCGGTTCCAGCTCTCGGCGCGCATCGTCCCGCCCGAGCGGCCGAGCCCGATGGCGGGCGCGGTTTCGCGCGAGCTCAAGTAGCCGACGAAGCGCCCGTCCTTGATGATGTCAGTGCACTGCGCGGGCACGCCTTCGTCGTCGTAGCCGAAAGTCCCCAGCCCGGGCCCGTGCTCCAGCCGCGCGTCCGCCACCACGTTGACGATCTCCGAGCCGTAGCGCAACTTACCCAGCTGCTCCAGGGTCAGGAAGCTCATGCCGGCGAAGTTGGCCTCCGTCCCCAGCACGCGGTCGAGCTCGATGGGGTGCCCGATGGACTCGTGGATTTGCAGGGCGAGCTGCGCGCTCTCGAGAATAATGGTGCGCGTGCCTTCCGGGCACTGCTCGGCTTTGTGCAACGCCACCGCTTCCTCGCCCACCCGCCGGGCATTCTCGACCAACTGCAAGCCCTCCACCAGCTCGTAGCCGGCGCTGGCGTGCTGCCCGCCGAAAGAGTTCGGGTAGCTGCGCTTTTGAATCTCATTGTCGGCAAACGAAGTCGCCGTCAGCCCCGCCCCGGAGATGACCTTCACTTGCCGAATCTCGCTGCCCGCCGTGCTGGCGAAGAATTGATCCAGCCGGGTGAAGCTCATCCCGGTCTCCGCCAGCGTCACGCCCGCCACGCTCCGCAGCTCCGCATCGGCGCGCAGCAACAGTTGAATCATCTCTTCCAGCGATACCGCCAGCGGGTCTTTCTCAATGGGCGTGTTCCAAACGGCAACGATTTTTTCCTCCGGGGCCAGCACCACGTCTTTCTTCTTCACCCGTGCGCTCGAGCGGGCGATGGCCACCGCCAGCGCCGCAGTGGCTTCAATTTTCTCCCGTGTCAACTGGTCGGTGGCAGCGAACCCCCAGGCGCCTCCGGCAATCACGCGCACGCCCAGCCCCAGCGATTCGCCCTGGTTCAGTGTGCCGATTTGGCCGTTCTTGGTGGAGAGGATGCGGCTGCGCAGGTCGAGCACGCGCACGTCGGCGTAACTGGCGCCGCGTGCCGTGGCGGTGTCGAGCGCCCAGAGGGCCCAGTCGCGCATCATTATCGGGGAGAGGGCAGAACCACGCCCTTAGGTGCCTTCCGCCCAGGAAGCCAGGTAGCGTTCCTGCTCCGGGGTCAACTGGTCAATGCGAACGCCCATCGAAGCCAGCTTCATCCGCGCCACCTGGCGGTCAATCTCCTCCGGCACGGGGTAGACTTTCTTCTCCAGCTCGCGGCCGTGCGTCCAGAGATATTCAACCGCCAGCGCCTGATTGGAAAAACTCATATCCATCACCGAGGCCGGATGCCCTTCGGCCGCCGCCAGATTGACCAGACGGCCTTCACCCAGAAGATAAATCTTCCTCCCGTCGGCCAGCGTGTACTCGTCCACCGAGTCCCGCGTGCGACGCTTCCCCACCGCCAGTTTCTCCAGCGCCGGGATGTCAATCTCCACATTGAAGTGGCCCGAGTTGGCCAGCACCGCTCCACTTTTCATCCGCGCGTAGTGCTCGCCCACGATGATGCTCTTGTCGCCCGTGGCGGTAATGAAGACATCGCCCACCGCCGCCGCCTCGGGCATCGGCAGTACCCGGAACCCTTCCATGACGGCTTCGAGCGCCCGCGTGGGATCAACTTCCGTCACTACTACCTGCGCGCCCATACCGCGGGCGCGGGCGGCAATGCCGCGGCCGCACCAGCCGTAACCCGCCACCACCACGGTCAGCCCGGCGAGCAGCACGTTGGTGGCGCGCACGATGCCGTCAATAGTGGATTGCCCGGTGCCGTAGCGGTTGTCAAACAAGTGCTTCGTCTGCGCGTCGTTGACCGAAATGATCGGATACCGCAGCACACCCTGCGCCGCCATGCTGCGCAGCCGGATGACGCCGGTGGTGGTTTCTTCCGTGCCGCCGCGAATTTCCGCCAGGGCGTCGGTGCGCTTCTGGAGCACGGTGGTCACTAGGTCGGCGCCGTCGTCGAGCGTAATGTGCGGCCGGGTGTCGAGCGCCGCGTTGATGTGCGCGTAGTAGCTGGCGTTGTCCTCGCCGCGAATGGCAAACACCGGGATGCCGGAATCGCTCACCAGCGCCGCGGCTACGTCATCCTGCGTGCTGAGCGGATTCGAAGCGCACACCACTACGTCCGCCCCGCCTTCGCGCAGCGTAAGCGCCAGGTTGGCGGTCTCGCTGGTGACGTGCAAGCAGGCGGCGATGCGCGCGCCCTCGAGCGGCCGCTCCTTCCGGAAGCGCTCCGCAATCAGGCCCAGCACCGGCATCTGCTGGCAGGCCCACTCGATGCGCAACCGGCCGCGCTCGGCCAGCGCCGCATCCTTGATGTCGCAAGCGATTTTGGGTGTGGTCACCATCGTGGCGTTTCTCGGTGCGTCGCGGCCGCCGGCTTTAGGGCTTGACCGCCACCCGCTCCAGCCCCGCCGCCTGCCGCAGCGCTTCCACTTTGTCGGTGCGCTCCCAGGTAAATTCTGGCTCGGGGCGTCCGAAGTGGCCGTAGGCCGCGGTCTTGCGGTAGATGGGCCGGCGAAGGTCAAGGGCTTCGATGATGCCGCGCGGGGTGAGCGGGAACTGCGCCCGCACAATTTCCACCAACTGGTCGTCTTCCATCGCTCCCGTGCCGAACGTATCCACCATCACCGAAACCGGCTCGGCCACGCCGATGGCGTAGGCCACCTGCACTTCGGCGCGCTGCGCCAGCCCCGCCGCCACCAGATTCTTGGCGATG
>CAYTXK010000092.1:7709-7953 GCA_964441645.1 uncultured Acidobacteriota bacterium | reverse complement strand
ACGGTCTCTAACGCAAGAATTCGAATCCGAAGTGGGCATTCGCGCCCAGCTCTTCGAAGCGAGTGCGCACGTGGCCTCGCGGGGTGAGGGCCTCGATCACCGCCTGGCCGCCTGTGTGGGTTGGGTGCAGGGGGAGGCCGGATGAGGCCCTCCATTAATCTCGCCACCAACCCCTTCGTCAGCTACCGCGGATTCGCCCTCGCCGCGGGCACCCTGGCTGTCATGGCTGTCGGCGCAGCGCTGC
>CAYTXK010000092.1:0-7660 GCA_964441645.1 uncultured Acidobacteriota bacterium | reverse complement strand
AGGGGCAGATTCGCCAACTCGAGGCTCAGCGAGATACCTTGCAGACCGAGCAGAGGGCGCTCCAGTCCGAATTGCGGGGGCCAACCGCGCAGGAACTTCTCGGTCAGGTGGACTTCCTCAACCAGCTCATCCGCCGCAAGAGTCTTTCCTGGACGCAGCTCTTTTTTGATTTGCAGGAGCGTCTTCCTGGCCGCGTGCGCATACTCACGCTGGCCCCGACGCTGCAAAAGAACGGCAACGTTCGGGTGGAATTCGGCGTAGGCGGAGATTCCGCCGGCGCCCTGATCGAGTTTCTGGAAGCTCTGCCCCAAGGCAACAAGTTCCGTGACGTGGAGCTCCACTCCCAGGGGGAGGGAAGAGGCAGCGGCCGCGACGCCGTCACCGCCCAGGTGAGCGCCACGTACGTCCAGGAACAAAAATGAGCTACCTCTATCAGCGACGTTTGTGGGTCTACACCGCCCTCGTGGCCCTGCTGCTCCTGGATGCGTCCGCGTATTTTCGCTGGATCCAGGGCCCGGCGAACGTGCCCGGCTACAACGAGGCGCGCCTGACCCAACTGCAACGCGAAGTAACCGCGCTCGAAAAAGAAGTGGCCCGCCTCCGCCGCGTGCGCGAGCAATTGCCCCAGATTCGGCCTTCGCTCCTCAGCTTCACCAACGAGCGCTTTCCTCTCGAACAGCGGGGCTTTGCCGAGGTGGCCACGGCGTTGAACGATGCCGCCCGCGCGGCCGCCGTGAGGCTCGGGAACGTCACCTATAGGCTGCAGAGCCAGAGCCCGCGCCCGGACCTGGTCGCCGTCGAGGTGAAAGCCGACCTGCAGGGCGGCTACCGCAGCCTGCTTCGTTATCTGGACGAGCTCCAGCAAGCGAAGGGCTTCTACTTGATTGGTGAGCTGGGCGTGGTCAGCACCCAACGCGGGGATTTGCGGCTGGAGATGACTTTGCTCACCTATTTCCGGCGCGGAGTGGCATGAGCAACCGTGGCCAACTCGCGCTTCTGGTGGGGCTCGTAGCCGTTCTCGTGGGCGTGAACGTCTTCCGCCCTGCCTCGCCCACACCCCGGACGGCGGCGGCAGGTCGCACCGTGCCCGCCCGAACGGCGGGAGGCTCCGCGCCGCCCGAGATTCCCGATGCCGAGTTGCAGATGGAGCGGCTGAAGCCGGGGAATGGCGTGGGCGCCGACGAAATCAAGCGCAACGTCTTCGAGTATGCCGCCCTGCCGGTAAAACCTAAGCCCAAGGTGGAAACGCAAGTCGTGCAGCCGCCTCCGCCGCCCCCGCCTCCGCCCAAGCCTCCGTTTCGGTTCTATGGCTTCGCCCAGGGGAGCCAGGGCGGCTCGCGTCGCATCTTGCTGACCGACGGCGAAAACATTTTTGTCGCCGTTCAAGGCGAAGTTATCGGAGGCCGCTACCGCGTGGTAAAGGTCGAAGACAAGTCCATAGAAGTGGAAGAGGTTCAGGGTGGCCAGCGCTGGGTCATCTCCTTGGAGAATCCTTAAGATGCGGCGCCGCCAGGCAGGCTACGTGCTGATTGTCCTCTTGCTGCTGGTGACGCTCGTTCTCATCTCGCTGTCTGTAGCCGTTCCCACCGTGCTCTATCAAGCGCAGCGGGAGGATGAAGAAGAACTCATCTTCCGCGGCGAGCAGTACAAGCACGCCATCGGCTTGTACTATAAGAAGTACGGCCGCTATCCCCTCAAGATCGAAGAGCTGCTGTGGACTAACGACCGGGCTTACCTGCGGCGTGTCTATCCCGATCCCATCGCGCCGGGCGGCCAGTGGCGCTTCATCCGCCTGGGTCCGGGGGGCGCGTTGCTCGGTTCCTCACAAGGAGGCGGCCCGCGAGGAGGAGGGGGGGGGGCCGGTCCTCAGGGCTCCGGTGCGTCTTCGAGCGGGGCCGGGCCGCGCGTCGGCGGCAGCGGTTCTAGCGAAATCGCCACCTTGCCCCTGGCCGGCGTCGCCAGCCGCAGCACCAAGCGGTCTCTGCGTATCTATCAGGACTACAGCCAGTACAGCCAGTGGGAATTCATCTACGACCCGGTGAAGGAAGCTCTCCAAAACCGGCCGGGTGTCCCCGGGGCCACGCCCGCTAAGACTCCGCCCGGTTCTTCCAATCCTCCCAAGCCGAACTAGCGTTCCGGGCCGCCCAGCAGGAAAGCTTCAATGGCGGCCGCCACGCCGCTTTCATCGTTGCTGGCCGTCACGGCCCAGCCACGTTGCTTGAGTTCGGCGGCGCTGTTTCCCATCAGCACCGGCAAGCCGGCAAACTCCAGCATCTCGCAGTCGTTCCAATTGTCGCCGATGGCCATGGTCTCGGAAGCGGCGATGCCGCGCCCGGCCGCCCAGCGGGCCAGCGCCGCGCCTTTGTTGCACCCGCGGTCCAGGACATCGAGCAGAGTTAAGTCGCGCTGTGGATACTCGGCGCGGGCCAGGCTGACCTCTGCCGCGTGCGCGGAGCGCGCCAGCCGCTCGTAGAGCTCTCGCAGGGGAACCACGGGCCCGGCGAACAGAACCTGGATGGGATCCTCTGTAAGCGCCTCTTCGAGACGCTTGACCTGCAAGAGGTAGGCGCGGTTGCGTTCAAAGTAGCCTTCCACCGGCGCATGGGCGGGGTCCATGCGTTCCACCACCACTTGCCCCGCGCCTTCGCGGTCAAACAATAGCAGCGCGGTCTCGCGCGCCTCGCCGGCGGCCCCCAGCACCGCCCGGGCTTTCTCGCGGGGAAGCAGTTGCCGCGCCCGCGTCGCGCCCTGTAGGGATTTGACCACCGCGCCATTGCTGGCAATGAGCGTCAGCTCGACGCCAATCTGGGCGGCGATGGGTTGCGCAAAGGTGAAGCGCCGCCCTGTCACCACAACAATCTCCACCCCGCGCCGGTGAGCGGCCTGAATCGCCTCGCGATTGGCGCGCGAGACTTCGTGGCGGCCGTCGAGCAGCGTGCCGTCAATGTCAATTGCCAGCAGGCGAATGTGATTCTTCATCGATTCCCGCGATTCTACCACCCATCGGGTGCCTTGTTCCGGACGCGGCGGCTCTGCTAGACTCGCTCCTTCTTGCCTCCCATGCTCGACTCCAGCTTCACTCATCTCGAGTGCTCACGCTGCCGCGCCGCGCTCCCCGCCGACCGCCTGCAAAATCTCTGCGCCTGCGGCGGCCCGCTCTTGGCGCGCTACGACCTGGCGAGCGCCAAAAACTCTCTCCGCCCCGATAATCTCGCCGGCCGAACCAACACTCTCTGGCGCTATGCGGAAGTTCTCCCGGGGAAGGCCTCGGAAGCCGTGAGCCTGGGCGAAGGCGGAACGCCGCTCGTGCCGCTACGCGCGCTGGGCAAAGAGCTTGGCCTTCCGAACCTGTATTTGAAGGACGAATCCTTCAACCCCACCGGCAGCTTTAAGGCGCGCGGCTTGGCCGTAGCCGTTTCGCAGGCGCGCGCTCTGGGCGCGCGCAAGCTGGCGATTCCCACCGCCGGCAATGCCGGCGGGGCGCTGGCGGCCTACGCCAGCCGCGCCGGGCTCGAAGCCCATGTCTTTATGTCGCGCGACGCGCCCGCCGCCAATCAGCTCGAATGCCGGGCCCATGGCGCTCACCTTGTTTTGGTCGAGGGTCTCATCAGCGACTGCGCCCGCCGTCTGGCCGAGGGCAAAGAGCGGAACGGCTGGTTCGATGTCTCCACCTTGAACGAGCCTTACCGCATTGAAGGCAAGAAAACTCTCAGCTATGAGCTGTACGAGCAGTTGGGCGGGCAGTTGCCAGGCGCCATCCTGTATCCCACCGGCGGGGGCGTGGGGCTTATCGGAATGTGGAAGGCCTTCGCCGAAATGCAGAAGCTGGGCTGGATTGGTTCCGAGCGCCCGAAGATGATCGCCGTACAGGCCAGCGGCTGCGCGCCCATTGTTCGCGCCTACGAGCAAGGCAAGTCCGAGTCCGAGCCCTGGCCGCGCGCCGAAACTCTGGCCGCCGGTTTGCGCGTGCCCAAAGCCTTGGGCGACTTTCTCGTCCTCGACGCGATTCGCGAAAGCCGCGGCGCCGCCGTCGCCGTCGAGGACGAGGAGATACTGGCCGCCGTTCGGCGTCTAGCGCAGCAGGAGGGCATCCTGGCTTGTCCGGAAGGGGCTGCCACTCTCGCCGCTTTGCCCGGGCTCCTAGCACAGCGCGTCCTTCAGCCGGCTGACAGAATCGTTCTCCTCAACACCGGCAGTGGCCTGAAGTACCTTGATGTCTTGGAAAAGGCCCTCGCCTGAAGGGTGTTCATGACCGAGCGCCTCTACTACCGCGATCCTTTCCTGCGCGAGTTTACGGCGCGCGCCGTGCGGGCTTCCCGGGCGGCCAACAACCGCGTCCACGTCCTGCTCGACCGCACCGCCTTCTATCCCACCTCCGGCGGCCAGCCTCACGACTTGGGCACTCTTGACGCTATTCCGGTCCTCGAGGTTTTCGAGGACAGCGAAAACGAAATCGTCCACGTGCTCGAACGTGAGCCGAGCGCTGAAACCATTCAGGGAACCATCGATTGGCCGCGCCGCTTCGACCATATGCAGCAGCACACCGGCCAGCACGTTTTGTCGGCCGCCTTTGTGCGCCTGTTCAACTTTTCCACCGTCTCCTTCCACCTGGGCCAGGACATCTGCACCATTGACCTCGAAACGCCCTCCCTCGCGCGCCGCCAGCTCGAAGCCGCCGAAGAGCTGGCCAATCAAGTCATCTTCGAGGACCGCCCCGTCCACATTCGCTTTGCCGAGGCGGGCAGCATTCCCGAAGAGGAGTTGCGCCGCGCCGCCAAGCGCACCGGCGAGCTGAGGATTATCGACATCGAAGATTTCGACCGCTGTCCCTGCGGGGGCACCCACGTAGCCCGCACGGGGCAGATCGGCGTCTTGCTGGCCCGCAGCGCCGAGAAAACCAAGGGCTGGGTGCGGGTGGAGTTTATCTGTGGCGGCCGCAGCCTGCGAGCGGCGCGCGCCGACCATGACAATCTGTCCGAAGTCGCCCGTTTGCTCACCACCGGCAAGGCCGAAGTGGCTGATATCATCCGCAAATCCGCAGAAGAACGCCGTCAGGCACAAAAGGAGCGCGAACGCCTCCGCGCCCGCCTGGCCGAGCACGAAGCCCAAACCCTGCTGGCGCAAGCGGAGCCAGTGCAGGGGCGTCGCTTGCTAGTGAGAGTCTTGGAAGAGGCCGACGCTGGCTACCTGCGTCTGCTGGCGGCGCGACTCGTCAAAGAGGCGAGCGTCCAGGTTCTCCTGGCCACCCGCAGCGCCGCCGTCGCGCTGGTGTTTGCCCAAACGCCGGGCTTGCCCGCCGATATGAACGCCCTGCTTCGCCAGTCCTTGCAAAAACACGGCGGCAAGGGCGGCGGCAGTCGCGATTTTGCCCAGGGCTCCGTGCCCGCGGGCGCTTCTCCTGAGGATTTGTTGGCAGAGGCGGCGCAGTTTCTGCGCAGCTAGTCTCTTGGAAGGAAATTGGTGGACGGCACCGGGCTCGAACCGGCAACCTCCGCGTTGCGAACGCGGCGCTCTCCCAATTGAGCTAGCCGCCCACGAGACGTCCTATTTTAGCATGAGGCTTCTATTCGATTGTCCCCGTGAAAAAAAGCCCGCGCGCGTCCCGACTGGTCGCGGAGACCAGCCACTTCAGATAGCCCTTGGGGATCTTGAATTCCGGCGCCGGAGGGATTTCCGGCGTCTGCGCAGCCAGCGGTTGCTCCGGAGTGGTGGGCGGAGGCGAACTCTCCGGCGCCTTTTTAGCGGCCATCTCCTGTCGAGCGCCGCGCGCCAACTGTTGCGCCATTTTTTCCAGCCACTGGGCGAAATCCGGGCTGGCGAGCAACTTCTCGGCATCGGCGAAGCTGAATCCAGTGAGCTCCGCCGGAAAACGCGAACGCGCCTGCTGAAACACCGGATTGTCCCGCAACCCCTGCCCAGTTTCTATCGGACGCAAAGCCCGCTCGAGCGCGCTGCGCTCGTCCGCCAACAATGCCCACTGCGGCGACACGGTCGCATACAGGAAAGGCGGCGGCGCGTCCGCTTCTCCGGCGGGCGCCCGCGCGGAGAATTGCAGATACTTAACCTCGCTCGCGGCCGGGCTGGGCATCTCTTCAATCCTCACATTCTCACCAAAGACCTGTTGCAGATTGGCTAGGGCCAGCAGCACGCGCTCACGGTCCCGCAAGGCGAAGGCGCGCAGGGAGTGCAGCTTGCCGTCGCCGCCTGAATAAGAAATGGTCGCCAGCTCGGTTCCCCAGGCGGCCAGCATTTCGTCCACCTTCATACCCAGCACGCTTTCCCCCATGGCCACGAAGCCTTGAAAGAGCCGCGCCTGCCCAGGAGGCGCAAGACCGCTCAACACTTCTTGCAGCCGTGCCCAGACCCCGGCCAGGTTAATCTCTGCCACAGAATAGAAAGCTGTCCCAGCAGGAGCGAAACCCAGGGAAGGGAACTCGCGCACGGCAGGCCCTAAAATCGGCTGGCCGCTGGCTGCCGCGCCGGGCGTGAAGACGACCTGATAGCGCGCCCGCGCTGCTTCCAGCGAGATACTCAGAATTCCTGCTTCAAAGTCGTTGAGCCCCAGAGCTTCTGCCATGCGCTCCGGCGATGGAGAATTCGCCTGAGCGGGAACGCGCTCCAGCTGTCGCGAAATCAAGGCGATGTTCAGAAAAGCTTCCAACTGGCTATTGGGGTCGGCTAGCGCGCGCGTGCGTTGATAAATGTTCACGTCCTTCAACGATCGAGCCGGCGCCGCCCGCAGCGCTTGTATCCAGGCCTGCATAATCTCTTTGTTGTTGCCATAGACCACCCAGCGCTCCAGGCGCGCGGCGTAGTCGGTTGGTTTGCCGCTCGCGTCAACCGTTTCCGTCATCCCCACGCCCTCGAACTCATAGGTGCGAAAGGTCACCTTGGGATCGCGGTATTTTGTCTCCAGCGCCGCCAACGCTTCCTCTTTGCCGGTGCTGTCGTAAAGCAGCAGCCAGGCCGGCTCCGCGCGTGGCGAGGGAGTCCCTTCTGCTTGCGGCGGCAGAACCACCGCCAGCAATCCTGCGTTGCTCAGCAGCGGCGCCAGTTCCCGCCAGGGGATCTCCTGCTTGTGCCGCGTTTCTTCGGGTTTTTGTCCGCCCGCGGGTGGGCCTTGCTTTTCCTGCTGCTGGTAGAAATCCTCGAGAGCCTGCCAGTTGGCCTTCATTTCGGGAGACCCAAGCAAGCGCAGCAGGGGATTGGTGCTCCGCAGTCGGTCGAAATTAGCGGCGCCCTTCCAGCTCAGGATGAAAAGCGTGTCCTCGGGCAGCCGGCCCTGGTAGGGGAGAAGATTGTCTTCCTGCGCTGCGGCGGCGGGAGAGAGGAAAAGCAGCAGAAGTCCCGCCAGCACGGCCCGGTGAAGGGAATTCCCGCTGCGTGTTGAAGCCCCGGAAATCATATGGCTCCGCAGCCAGCCGCCCGCGGGCAGCGTGGCTGGTTAGTTCCCGGACTGGCGCTGCGCCACCAGGCGGCGCGCCTTCTCGGCCAGCGCCTTAGCCTCGGGCAGGAGGGCGATGGCGCGGGCCACCACCGGGTCGCCGCCGATGGCCACCCGCTGGCCTTCGTCGCGGCCAAAGACGGAAATGAAGATCTCCTTCTTGATGCGCAGCTTCAGCCACTCCTCGTTGTCGCGCAGGTCGGGCTCGGTGAAGCG
>CAYTXK010000091.1:0-8020 GCA_964441645.1 uncultured Acidobacteriota bacterium | reverse complement strand
GCTGGTGGTGGCTCCGCCCCGCGGCCGCCGCACCGGCGAAGGAGATCGCGCCGCCGCTCGCCGCGCCTACGCCGGCTGGCTGCGCCGGCTGCTGGAGCGCGAGTTTCCCCGCGCGCGCCTGGAGGGGCTGACCACCAGCGCGGATTTGAAGCGTTCTTTCTCCGGTCTCTACACCCGCGCCTGCTTGCAGGATGGGGCGCACGGGTGGGCTGTCCTGGGCGTGAACGCCGGCGAAACCGCCACGGTGGTGGACGGCCTGCTGACCTTCGGGCTCATCTGGCTCGACTGGAATCGCCAGCGCTTCCCCGAGCGGCCCTGGGCGGGGCTGCACCTCTTTCTGCCTAAGGGGCGGGTTGAGACAACCGCCGCGCGGCTGGCGGGGCTCGATCGTTTGCGCGTTCGCGTCAAGATTTCTGCTACTGACGAGGACGCTTTTGCCTGCCAACCGGTTGACCCGGGCGAGCTGGGCAATCTCGATACCCATCTGGCCCCGGCGCGCGTAGCGGAAACGGTTCTGGCGCAAGAAAGCTCGGCGGTGGAGCGCCTCCGGGCGCTCGCCCCCGACGCGATTGACGCTGTGGTGCCGGCGGGCCGCCCGGAGCTCGTGCTGCGCTTCCGTGGTCTGGAATTTGCGCGCGCCCGCGGCGGGCAGGTAACCTTTGGCTTGGGCGGTGAGCAGCAGCGATTGACGGAAGAGAACTTTTCCGCACTCGCCAGCGTTGTTGAGCAACTCGCGCGCGAGCGGCGGGCGCAGGGCTCGCCGCGCAGCCCGTTGTATCGCGCGCAAACCGAGCGTTGGCTGGAGAGCCTGGTCCTGGCCGCGCCACAAAGCCTGGACCCGCGACTCGACCCCCGGCTGCTTTACCGCCAGGTGCCGGCTTTCTCGGGAGAGGAACGCGGCGTGGCCGACCTTTTGGGTGTGACGCGCGAAGGGCAACTGCTCGTGCTGGAGCTAAAGGCCTCGAGTGATATTCACCTGCCCCTGCAAGGGCTCGACTACTGGCTCCGGGTCCGCTGGCACCACGAGCGCGATGAGCTGGCCTCGGCGGGCTATTTCCCTGGAATCAAGCTGAAGCCGCAGGCGCCCGAGCTTTTGCTGGTCAGCCCGGACCTGGAATTTCACCCCACCACCGAGATTCTTTCCCGGTACCTGGCGCCGGAGGTGAAAGTGACACTCTTGGGGCTGAACCAGAACTGGCGGCGCCAGCTCAAGGTAACCTCCCGCCGCCGCGCCAGCGACTGGCGATCCTGAAGGCCGCCTAACCGTTCTTTCGGGGAAAAGAAAGGGCGGGAGCGACTTTGCTTGGTAGCAACGCCGCCCCCGCCTCGTGGAAGTCGGGGTGGTTCCAATACTAGATTAGATGCCCGAGGGGCTTCCGGGTTGTCCGGCCCGCCTCCCGCTGGTCTGGCCGAAGTACAGGCCTCCCCGCTTCTTGCTTGGCGGGCGGGGCTGTGAGATGATGCCGCCGAGCCTTGGGGCTCTTTCACCTGCGGGCTGCTAACTAGGGAGCAGTGAGCAGGTTCACCTGTTGGCGGCCGCGAGGGGGCGGGATGTACGTTCGCTTCTGGGGCGTGCGCGGGTCTACACCCACGCCCATCAAAACCAACCTGCGCTACGGCGGCAACACGCCCTGCATCGAAGTGCGCCTGAAAAACGACGACCTGTTCGTGCTCGACTGCGGCACCGGCTTCCGCCAGTTGGGCAAGGCGCTGACCGCAGCGGCGGGCTCCCACCCCGTCCGCGCCCGCATCTTTCTCACTCACTACCACTGGGACCACATCCAGGGCATCCCCTTCTTTACTCCCCTTTACCACGAGCGCAATCAGTTCCTCTTCCACGGCTTCTACTTTCAGAACGAGAGCGTGCAGCAGGCGCTCGAAGGGCAGATGGCGGGCCCCTATTTCCCCGTCAACATGAAAACGATGGTGGCCAACCGGCACTTCTATGAAATCGCCGAAGAGTCCATCAGCTTTGACAACCTGGTGGTGCGCTCCAAACGTCTCAATCATCCGCAGGGCTGCCTGGGGTATCGCCTCGAATGCGACGGCAAAGTGCTGGTCTACGCCACCGACAACGAGCCGGGCGAGCGCCGCGGCGACCACAACGTGCGCTTGCTGGCCGACGGCGCCGACCTGCTCATCTACGACGCCCAGTACACCCCGGACGAAATGAAATCCCACCGCAACTGGGGCCACTCCAACTTTCGCGAAGGAATTCGCGTCGCCAAGGAGTGCAAGGTCAAGAAGCTGGTGCTCTTCCACCACGACCCCGATCGCAGCGACGCCGGGGTGGACGACATCCTCAAGAAAGCGCGGGACCATTTCGACGAAGTCGTCGCCGCCAAAGAAGGTTTGGTCGTCAAAGTTTAGCGGCGACGCTTTTCTCTTTTCTTGTGTCCCGCCCGCACCCGGACTCCCAATCTTTCCGCCTTGACCTTGAAAGCCAATCCGGAGAAAACTGCGGTTTGACGGCGATTGACGATGCAACGGACAACTTTGGGCGGACACGCGCGGGGTTACACCTTACATGGGGCACTCTTAGAAGCCTGCCAGCGGCACGGGAGCAAGACGGCGCTGGTGGATGCCTCGGTGGAGCCCGCGCGACGGTTTTCCTTTGCCGAATACGGCGAGTTGGTCGAGGGGGTCGCCCGGGGGCTGGTGGCGGCCGGGCTCCAGCCTGGGGAAGTCGTGGGGATTTACCTGCCCAATTCGTGGGAGTTCGCCGCTGTCTACCACGCCAGCACGCTGGCCGGCGGGCTGTCCACGCCGCTCAATCCCAGCTACCGCGAGCGCGAAGTGCGCTACCAGTTGGAGAGTTCCGGCGCGGTGTTTCTGATCTCCGACGGGGGCTTGCTGGAGGGAATCAACCTCGCGGGCTTGCCAAGATTGCGCCGGGTGTTTACCACGCGCACCCACGGCGGCGGGGGGGCGGAGCCGTTCGACCAGCTTCTGCGGCCAAGCACGGCCGCGCTCCCTGAGCCAACGGCCCCGCCGGAAGAGACGCTGGCCGTGCTGCCGTTTTCGAGCGGGACGACGGGGCTGCCGAAGGGCGTGATGCTTACGCATTCCAACCTGGTGGTTAATCTTTTTCAGTCGCTGCCGCCGGGCGAGGCGGCTACCTGCGGGCCGGAGGATGTGGTTCTCTGTTTTCTGCCCTTCTACCATATTTACGGCCTCAACGTGGTGATGAACCCGGCGCTGGTGAACGGCAACAAGCTGGTGCTGCTGCCGCGCTATGACACGGCGCGGGTGCTCGAAGTCAGCGTGCGCGAAGGGGTGTCGGTGATTCCGTTGGTGCCGCCGGTGCTGAACGCTTTCTGCCAGGCGGCCGAGGCCGGCTGCTTCCCGCGCCAGCACCGGCTTCGCTACGTCAGCTCCGGCGCCGCGCCGCTGGCGGGGGACCTGCCGCGGCGGTTTACCGCGCTCACCGGGCTTCCCGTGCGCCAGGGTTACGGGATGACGGAAGCTTCGCCGGTGACGCACCTCGGGCGGATTGAGCCGGAGTGGTACCGGCCGGAAAGCATCGGGCCGCCGGTGGCGCTGACCGAGGTGCGCCTGCTCGATGAGCACGGAAACGAAGTGCCGGAGGGGGAGGCCGGGGAGCTGGTGATGCGCGGCCCGCAATTCATGCGCGGCTACTGGAACGCGCCCGAAGCTACCGCCGAGGTGCTGCGCGACGGCTGGTACTGGTCGGGCGACATCGGGCGGCGCGACGCCGACGGCTTCTACACCATCCTCGACCGCCGCAAGGAGATGATCAAGTACAAGGGCTTTGCCATCGCCCCGGCGGAGGTGGAGGCGGTGCTGCATCAGCATCCCGCGGTGCGCGACTGCGGCGTGGTGGGCCAGGCGGACCGCGAGGCGGGAGAAGTGCCCTGCGCCTTCGTGGTCTTGCGCGACGGCCGGGAGGCGTCGCCGGCGCTGGAGAAGGAGTTGTGCGGCCTGGTGGCCGAGCAGCTCACCAGCTACAAGCAGCCGCGGGCGGTGCGGTTTGTAGGGGCGATTCCGCGGAATCCCTCGGGGAAAATCCTGCGCCGGGAACTCAAGAGCTTGATCTAGCAGCCACAGATATCGGCCACGAATCGCTGGGCACAGCTGAAATACCTCGAACTATCCAAAGAAACCACGGCAGTTCTCAACCCCCTCAAGCTCGCATTCTAGACACTCCTACCCTTGGACTGTATTGTTACTTGTGTTATGACCTGGGTAATCTTGAGCGTTAACGGTGACATATGAGCGCCGCATTCCCTAGAGGGTCCGAGTGGCGTAAGTGGGACCTCCACGTTCACACGCCGGCATCGGTCGTACACAACTACACCGGGTCCCCGGATGCCTGGACGGCTTTTTTGGACGATTTAGAAGCACTTCCCCCGGAATTCAAAGTATTGGGGATAAATGACTACATTTTCCTAGATGGTTATCGTCGACTTTTGCAGGAGAAGAAAAACGAAAGGTTGAAGAACATTGACCTGCTGCTTCCGGTTATCGAACTGCGGCTCGATAAGTTTGGCGGCAGCCCAGGAAAACTTGGCAAGGTCAACTATCATGTCATCTTCTCCGACGAGCTCGATCCGGATGTCATCGAACAGCACTTTCTGAACGCGCTCACCAAGGGTTACCAAATCAGTCCTCAATATGCAGCTGTCGAAAAACGGTGGCAAGCTTTGCCAACGCGCAAAGCCATTGAAGACTTGGGCACACTAATTATCGAGAGTGTTCCCGAAGGCGAGAAGCCGAAATTTGGCTCTCCGCTGTCAGAAGGATTTAACAACTTGTGTATGAGCCTCGAGACGGTCAGGCTTGCCTTGAAATCGCATTACTTTGACAAGAAGGCGCTCACTGCAGTTGGGAAAACGGAATGGGCAGATATCAAGTGGAACGACCATTCCATAGCAGAGAAGAAGAACATCATTAACAGTGCAGATCTCGTCTTTATCGCATCGGCTTCGCCGGAGGACTGGGCCCACGCGAAAGGGGCACTCAGAGGGTCCGCAGTGAATGACATATTGCTCGACTGCAGTGACGCACACTCAGTGAGTGGGAGTACAAATAAAGATCGGATTGGGAATTGCTTTACATGGATAAAGGCTGATTTGACGTTTGAGGGTCTTCTTCAGGTTCTGAACGAGCCAGATGAGCGCGTTTTTATTGGGGAGGTTCCTCCCCAACTGGTCCGCGTTCGGGCAAATAGCACGAAGTATATACATTCAATAAAAATCGAGCGCAAACCCACGGCTACACTTTCTGAGGTCTGGTTCGACAACACTATCCCACTGAATCCTGGGCTGGTGGCCGTCATTGGAAACAAAGGAAAAGGCAAAAGCGCTCTGACAGACACCATCGGGCTACTTTGTAATACGCGGCAGGACGGGGACTTCACATTTCTCTCGACTGACAACTTTCGACAGCCCAAAGAGAACAAGGCAAAGCATTTTCAGGCCACTTTGACTTGGGAAAGTGGCTCGATAATTACGAGGGGCCTTGAAGAGGCGGTTGACGAAAAGCAGCCTGAACTAGTCAAGTACATTCCACAGAACTTTCTGGAAAAGATTTGCACTCAGCTTGGAAAAATCGAGGAGTCTGATTTCGACCGCGAATTAAAGAAAGTCATTTTCTCTCACGTGGATTCGGCTGCCCGACTTGGCAAAGGTTCGTTCGATGAACTTGTTATCTACAAAACATCCGAGGCGAACACTAGGATTCACATCCTTAAACAGGAACTGAATCACATCAATACGGAAATTGTGGCTTTGGAAGAGAGGAGTCAGCCAGAACATCGCCAGAAGATAGAAAATCTTCTCACGGTAAAGCGCCGAGAGCTTGAGGCACATGAAAGAACCAAACCAGCAGAAGTTGCAAGGCCAGAAACCGACCCGGTACGCCAAAAAGAGATTTCCGAGGTCGCGGCGGCAATCGAAGCAGCGAAGAGCGAGCTCGTCGAAGCCGAGAATAAGATATTTCGGTCGACCCAGGAGCAAGGCGAGCTCGCACGGCTTATTTCCATCGTGGATAAGTTGCTTGCCCGCATGGACAATCTCGAGCGCCAAATCCAGACATTCCTAAGGGAGAGTACGGAGGATCTGGCGGCAATTGGAATCTCGTCCGATGCTATCGTAACCACTACAGTAAGCAAGCAGCCTCTCACGGATAGGCGCAAATCCTTGGTAAGCGAGAAGAAGAAGGTTGATGAATTATTAGACCCATCTATTGCGACCGGCCTCATTCAGGGAAAACACCAGATTGAGGAAAGAATCAAGAATCTACAAACCAAACTCGACGAACCGCATAGGAGATATCAAGCTTATGAAACAGCCCAGCGAGCTTGGGACAAACAAAGAGGCGGTATCATCGGCAGCGGCAACGCTGGCGGCACGATTACATATTATGAGGGACAATTGGGAGACCTCGACGGCGTTCCTCAGCAATTACAAGATGGCCGAGCTGGGCGCCTAGCGAAAGCGAAGGAGATCCATGCCGTAATCCGGCAGCTCGCGCACACCTATCGCGAACTATACGCACCAGTTCACCAGTTTATCGAAGGTCATCCTCTTGCTAAGGAGAAGTTCCATCTCAATTTCGAGGTCAGCATTGTCGATACTGGCTTCATCGAGAGCTTCTTTGAAATCGTCAGCCAGGGGGTGGCAGGAACATTCTGTGGCGTTGAACAGGGGCAAAAGATGCTGAAGAGCATGCTCGCGCGCCACGATTACAATTCGGAAACCGGAATAGAGGCTTTTCTCAACGAGATCATAAACTCTCTAGAGAAGGATCAGCGGCCGAGCGGGGAGTCCGTCCGCGTAGCGGATCAGATTCGTAAAGGAAAGAGCGTAGTCGCCCTTTACGATTTGATCTTTTCCTTGGACTACCTAAAACCACGCTATGCGCTGCGGATGGGCGCAAAAGAATTGCATCAACTATCGCCGGGCGAGCGCGGCACTCTTCTGCTGGTGTTCTACCTCCTCGTCGACAAAGATGATATCCCGTTAGTGATCGATCAGCCCGAAGAGAACGTGGATAATCAGACTGTTTATGAACTGCTCGTACCTTGTATGAAGGAGGCAAGACAAAGGCGGCAGGTGTTCATTGTGACACACAACCCGAATCTGGCAGTGGTGTGCGATGCCGAACAGGTTGTTGTTGCATCCCTGGATAAGGCGAATAATTACCGCATGGGGTATTTGAGTGGATCGATAGAGAACCCGCCCATAAACAAGGCCATCGTTGACATCTTGGAAGGCACCCGACCGGCATTCAAAAACAGAGATTCCAAGTATGAGGTCTCGGCATAGCGTGCCACCTGGCAGATTCCTCGCCGCCCCCTCGACTTCGCTCCCTTCGACCCTTCGACAAGGATCAGGACAAGCAGGCTGAGGGGCTCCGCTTTGCTCCGACGGGGCAGGCAGGGCAGGCACGGATACACACGGATTGGAAAAGCAGGTTCTTCGCTTCGCTCAGAATGACAGGGGCGTGAAGGGGAGGAGAGATGAAGAGGAAGGAGTTGTGCGGCCTGGTGGCCGAGCAGTTGACGAGTTACAAGCAGCCGCGGGCGGTGCGGTTTGTGGGGGCGATTCCGCGAAACCCGTCCGGGAAGATACTTCGGCGGGAACTCAAGGCGTTGCTGTAGCCGGCTGACCACACCAAAACTCTCTACGGTTAGCTTGACTTCCCCTTTTTGCAGGCCTACACTCGGGCAAATTTTGCCATTCGAGGGGCGGGGAGGAACAGCGATGAATCCCAAATATCGACTTCTCTTGGTGTGTCTCGTCGTTTTGGTGGGTATCACGGGTTTGCTTGCTCAGGCGCCCGAGGGCGACCGGGAGCGCGGAATCAAGGCTCGACCTCTGGCTGATCCTGTGGCTTCCGATCCGGAAGTACCCACGCAGCCAGAGCCTGCGCCGCTTGGGGAAGCGGCGGTGTTGCGACTGATTCGCTTCAGCGGCGTGCTGCAGGACGCGCTCGGCCGACAGCGTGCCGGCACGGTCGGCATCACCTTCGCTCTCTACAAAGAGCAAAGCGGCGG
>CAYTXK010000090.1:0-8075 GCA_964441645.1 uncultured Acidobacteriota bacterium | reverse complement strand
CGTGGAGATGCTGAGCCGCTTCCGCAGCGCGGCGGAGCAGAAGCGCGTGGTAGCCCAGCTCGAGGTCGGCCAAGTGGACCTGGTGGTGGGCACGCACCGCTTGCTCAGCCCCGATGTGCGCTTCCACGACCTGGGGTTGCTGATCGTGGACGAAGAGCAGCGCTTCGGCGTACGCCACAAAGAGCGTATGAAGCAGTTGCGCACCGAAGTGGACGTGCTCACCCTCACCGCTACGCCCATCCCGCGCACGCTGCACATGGCGCTGGTGGGGCTGCGCGACCTTTCCCTGATTCAGACGCCGCCGCCGGACCGGCTGGCGATTCAAACCGTGGTGGCGCCGCGCAGCGACGAGCTGGTGCGCAGCGCCCTCGAGCAGGAGCTGGCTCGCGACGGCCAGGTCTATTTCGTCCACGACCGCGTGCAGAGCATCGGTGAGGCAGCGGCTTGGTTGCACGGGCTCGTGCCACGGGCGCGCCTGGCGGTGGCCCACGGCCAGATGAACGAGCGGGCGCTCGAGCGCATCATGCTGGGCTTCATGCAGCACGAGTATGACGTGCTGGTCACCACCAAGATCATCGAGAACGGGCTCGACATCCCGCTCTGCAACACCCTCATCGTGGACCGCGCCGACCGCTTCGGATTGTCTGAGCTCTACCAGTTGCGCGGGCGGGTAGGCCGCTCCAGCCGCCGCGCCTATGCTTATCTGCTGGTGCCGCGCGAGGTCAGCTTGTCGGAGAGGGCCCGGCGCCGCCTGGCGGCTCTCAAAGAATTCAGCGAGCTCGGCTCCGGCTTTCGCCTGGCGGCGCTCGACCTCGAGCTGCGAGGCGCCGGCAACCTCTTGGGCGCCGAGCAGCACGGCCACATCAACGCCATCGGCTTCGACCTCTACACCCAGTTGCTCGAGCGCGCTATCAGCGAGTCGCGCGGGCAGGAGCTGCGCCCCGAGGCGCGCGCCACTCTCAACCTGGGTCTGGACATCCGCATTCCACCCGAGTACATCGCCGAGGAAAGCCAGCGGCTGCGCACCTACAAGCGCATCGCTTCCTTGGGCGACTCCGAATCCGAGCGGCAGGGGCTGCGGGCCGAGCTCGAAGACCGCTATGGACCGCTGCCGCGGCCGGTGGAGAACCTGCTGGGCTACGCGGCGGTGAAGGCGCTGGCCGAGCGGCTGCTCATCGAATCCATCGAGCAGCGCCAGGGCGAGGTGCGGGTCCGCTTCCATCCCGAGACGCGAGTCCGCCCGGAACGTCTGGTGGGATTCGTGCGCCAGACGCCGGGGGCACGCCTGGAGCCGAGCGGCGCCTTGCGCTTCCCGGTCGAGCGCGCCCGGCCGGAGAGGCCCGAGTCGGGCTGGCTCGAGATGCTGAGAAAGCGGTTGCTGGGGCTCGGAGGCTAGGCTACACTTTTCTTAGAGGCGGAGAGTGCAGGGAAAAATAGCCAAACGTTGGCTGAGCGTCGGGGTGGGGATTCTCCTGGCCCTGCCGCTTGCGGCTTCCGCCGAGCCCGCGCAGGCGGCCAGCACCGACCGCGAAGTCTTGGAAGAAATTGTGGCGCGGGTGAACAACGACATCATCACCCGCTCCGACGTGGAGCGCAGCCGGGAGTTGCTGCGCCGCGAGCTGAGCCAGCGCCTCCAGAATTCCGCCGAAGCCGACAAGCTCTTCCAAGAAAGCGAGCCCGACCTGCTGCGCGACCTCATTGACCAGCGCCTGCTGGCGCAACGCGGCACCGACATGGGGCTCTCGGTCGAGGCCGACGTCATCAAACAGCTCGACGAGTTACGTCAGCAGATGAAGCTCGATTCCATGGAAGCCCTTGAGCGCGCCATGTCCACCGAGGGAATTGCCTTTCAAGACTACAAGCAGCAGTTGCGCGACCACTTGCTCTCTCAGCAGGTGATCCAGCGCGAAGTCTCCAGCCGCGTCTTCGTGCGCACCGAAGCGGTACGCGAGTACTATCTCGCCCATCGGCAGGAATTCTTCCAGCCGGAGCGGCTTCACTTGCGGGAGATCCTGGTCTCGACCGAAGGCCGCTCCCCAGAAGAGCTGCCCGCCCGCGAAGAGCGCATGCGCGAAGTCCTGGCCAAGATTCTCAAGGGGGACAAATTCGACGAGCTGGCGCGTCAGTATTCCGACGCCCCCACGGCCGAGGGCGGCGGCGAGCTGGGTTTCTTCGAGCCCACGCGCCTGGCCCCGGCCATTCGCGACGTTGTCTCCAAGCTGCTCCCCGGCGGAGTCAGCGACCCCATCAAGACCCCGCAGGGCTGGCTGGTGTTGCAGCTCGTGGAGCACCAGGAGCCCGGCATCCCGACCTTCGAGGCTGTCGAAGGCCAGATTCGCGACAAGCTCTTCATGACCGAAGTGCAGCCCACCCTGCGAGACTTCCTGAGCGAGTTGCGCCGCGATGCCTACGTCTATGTGAAATCAGGCTACGTGGATTCGGGTGCTGTGGAAGAGGCGCAGAAGCCGTTGCGGCGCGGCAGCCGCCGCAGCCACCGCCGGCGCCGTGACTGACACTCCCATGAAAACTTTGACCGTCGCTGACCTGGCGCAGCACGAGAGCCAGGTGATTACCTCTTTTTTTCTGGTGCAGGGAAAAGAAATCCGTTCCACGCGCGAGGGCAAGCCCTACCTGGCGCTGCGCCTGGCCGACCGCACCGGCTCGGTCGAGGCCCGTCTCTGGGACGGCGTGGCGGACATCGAATCGGAGTTCGACCGCGACGACGTGGTGAAAGTGGAAGCGCTGGTGGAGTCCTACCGCGGCCGGCCGCAACTGAAGCTCAAGCGAGTGCGGCGCGCCCAGGCGGACGAGTTCACGCTGGAAGACTATCTAGCCACGACGGCGAAAGACGTCGAGGCGCTTTACACCGAGTTGCTCGAAGTCGCCCGTGGTCTGACGAATGCCCACCTGCAGCAACTCCTGCTCGCCGTGCTCGAAGACCCGGAGCTCGCACCGCGTCTGAAGCAGGCCCCGGGCGCGAAAACCCTGCACCACGCCTATCGCGGCGGGCTGCTTGAGCACGTGGTTTCTCTCTGCCGCCTCTCCAAGCTGGCGGCGCAGAACTACCCGGAGATGGACCTCGACCTTTTGCTCGCCGGCGCCGTCCTTCACGACCTCGGCAAGGTTTACGAGCTCAGCTACGAGCGCTCGCTCGACTATACGACCGAAGGCAACCTGCTCGGCCACATCGCCATCGCCCTCGAGCTGCTTGGCCGCAAGATGGACGCGCTCCCGGGCTTCCCGGCCGAGCTGCGCACACTCGTTCAGCACATGCTCCTCAGCCACCACGGGCGGCTGGAGTTTGGCTCACCGGTTACGCCTAAGTTGCCGGAGGCCGTTCTGCTGCACTATCTCGACGACATTGATTCCAAGATGGCAGCCATGCGCTCGAGCCTGGCCACCGCCGAAACCGCGGGCCGCGAGGGGGAGTGGACGGATTGGAATCGCTCGCTGGACCGTTGGCTGCTGCGCCGCGACAAGTTTCTGGCGGGGGAGCCGGCAAAACCAGACTCTTCCCAGCCCGGGCCGCGCTCGCTCTTCGACCCGGAGACTCCCGCGCCGTCCCGCGAGAAATGAAGCCCTCTGCTCGCCCCGCCGCCGGGCCTGCCCGCCCTGCCAGCGGGCCGCGTCCTTACGTTCCCCGCAAGACCATCTACGAGCTGCCGCCCCTCGAGCTCGAATGCATGAAGATGCTCTGGGCGCTGGGCGAGGCGACGGTACGCGACATTCGCGAACAACTGGCGGCGGCCCGTCGCTCGCTCGCTTACACCACCGTCGAGACCATCATGGACCGGCTGACCCGCAAGGGGGCCGTGGTGCGCCGCAAAGTCGGGCGTGCTCACCGCTATACCCCTGTCTATGAGAAAGCCCGGGCGCGCGCCCAGGCCGTCGAAGCGGTGGTGGAGCATTTCTTCGAGGGCTCGCGCCAGGCGCTGGCCGCCCACCTGAGCGGAGGTGCAGTCAGCGAGTCGCGCCGGGCCGTGCTGGCGCCGATCCCCGTGCGCACGTCCCCTGCCTTTCGCCGTCCCACCGCGACCGTGGTCCGCGCACCTGCCCGTCCGGCAGGCGGGCGCAGCGTCCCGCAGGCTCGGGAAAGTAAACCCCAAGCTCCGATTGACATTTCCTTACTCTAGGACTTAGGAAGCAGCCGGATCGCGCAGAGAAATATCGGGGAGTTCGTTTCTTCGTCTCCAGCAGAGAAAGCCGGCCAGGCCTCCGGCAATCGCCAGCCCAACGCCGAACTCGCCGATCAGGTAGGCGGTGCGGCCGGTGTCCACGGTCAGCGGGTCGAACACCCCTTGGATGAAAAGATTGTGGGTGGCGTGCAAGAACATCCCCGTCCACAGGCTGCCGGAGCGCAGCCGCAGCCAATTGAAGAGGAAGCTGATGCCAAAGACCATAAGCGTGAAGCAGGCCAGGGCGTACCAGACGGGCGTGCTGCTGCGGTAGTCGGCGAAGAGAATCGCCGGGTAGTGCCAGACCGCCCAGATAGTAGAACTCAGCAGCGTGGTGCGCGTGAAGGTGGTCAGCCGGGCCAGCTCGGGCACCAGATAGCCGCGCCAGCCGATTTCCTCTCCGAGCGCCGAGAGACAGCTGAAGAAGACCCCGACCGTCGCCTGCCACAGAAAAAAAGCCACAAAGGTTAGGACGGGCGAGGAAACAGGCGTGCCGATCTGGAGGGCGAGGCGATCGAGATAGACGCGGTTGAATTCTCCCCCGCCCAGCAGCCAGACGGGAACGTACACGGCCGCGGCGTAGGCGAGCGGCGCCGCATAGGCGAGAAGCTGGTAGCGGGTTCCGCCCCAGCCCCAGCCCTGGCCGCGCAGGTTTCGCTGCCGGATGAGCCGGGTCACCAAAGCCGCTAGGCCCGGCGACCACATCAGGCCCAGGACGTAAAGCCCATGCCCCGCGCTCAGGCTTCCGGCCGAGATAATGAGATAGTAGAAAACCGAGCTGAAAACGAGGGTAAGAACAAGATAGAGAAAAACCCCGGTGCGCACCTCTTTGGCGGTCGGCATCGCCCCCTCGCGTTGTTGGGCGGCATCCTGCGCTGCGCCCAGCTCCACTGTCAAGCTCGGTCTGCGCAGCTAGCCCGCCGTGCCCGCTTGCGGGGCCGTCGCGATTCGGGCACAATAGGCTCGCTTGGCCGTGCGTGGGGCTGCCGATGAGGGCTCTCGGGCTTTCCCAATTGCTATGAACTCAGTGCTCGAAAAATACAGCGGCTGGAGGCTGCGCGATCGCCTGCTGCGCCCGGCGACGCTGCTGGCGCCCATGGCGGGCGTCACCGACAACGTCTTCCGCCGGCTCATTCGCGAGCAGGGCGGCTGCGGGCTGCTGATGACGGAGTTCACCAGCGCCGACGGGCTGACGCGCGACAACGCCCGCACGCGTCACTACCTCTATTTCACCCCCGACGAGCATCCCATCGCCGCGCAGCTCTTCGGCGCCAACCCCGACACGCTGGCGGTCGCCGCCGAGCTGGTCGAGGCGCTGGGCTTCGACCACGTGGACCTCAACCTGGGCTGCCCCGCCAAGAAAGTGGTGAAGTGCGGCGGCTCCGGCCTGCTGCGCGACCTGCCGCTGCTCGCCATGATTTTCCGCCGCGTGCGCGCCGCCGTTCGTATCCCGCTGACCATCAAACTCCGCGCTGGCTGGGATGAAAACTCCATCGTGGTGCGCGAGGTCGGCCGGCTGGCGGAGGACGCGGGCATCGAGGCCATCGCCCTCCATCCCCGCACGCGCTTGCAGGGCTACGCGGGCGCGGCCGACTGGCGCCTGATTACCGAGCTGAAAGAGACGGTAAGAATTCCCGTCATCGGCAACGGCGATATCAACCGCCCCGAGGATGCCGAGCGCATGTTTCGCGAGACCGGCTGCGACGCCGTCATGGTCGGCCGGGCGGCTTCCACCAATCCCTGGATCTTCCGGCAACTGGCGGAGTACTTTGCCACCGGACGCTACACGGAGCCCAGCGAAGAGGATCGCTACCGCCTGCTGCGCGAATTTTTCCGGCGGCTCCTCGAGGCCGAGGACCCGGAGGCGCTCGGCAAAATGAAGCAGTTTGCCAGCCGCTTCACGCACAGTGTGCGTGGCGGCGCGGCTTTGCGGAGGGCCATTCACGCCGCGCGGGCGAGCGAAGAAGTGCTGGGGAGCGTGGAGGCCTTCTTTGCCGCCAGCCCCGACGCTGTAGCCGCCGGCTGAGGAGCAAACCGGTGCCGGAAAAGAAAAACAGTTCCGAGGAACAACCCCAGCGGGTGAGCAAGCGCATTGCCGTGGCGCTGCCCCTGCTGGTGCGCGGGCACGACATCCACGGCCAGTCCTTCGAAGACTCAACCCACAGCTTCAACGTCAGCCGCGAGGGGGCGAGCTTCCTGACCCGGCGCGAGCTGCGCTTGGATCAGCAGCTCGAGCTGGTCATCCCGCAGCGCTCCACGGCGCGCCCGCTGGGCTCGCAGGGAGATTTTGAAACCACCGCGGCCGTGCGCCGCGTCGTCTCCAAAAGTCCGGGTGAGTGGGAGGTGGGCGTGCACTTCACCGGCCCGCGCCTGCGCACCTTCATGTCCGAAAGCGCCTGACCGCAGTTTCCCCAGAATAGTGGAGAAGCGGACTTAGCCGCGCCGCAGGGCTTTCTCTTCTTGGAGGCGGCGGTAGGCTTCGCTGCGCGAGAGGCCGAGCTGGCGGGCGACGATTTTCAGCGCCGCTTTCAGCTCGAGTCCTTTACTTTTTTGCAGACGCTGGATCCGCGCCCGCAGCGACGGGGAGGGACGCGCGGGCTTGGGGCGCGCCGCTCGGTCAGCCGGCCCCACCAGCACCGTGAACTCGCCCCGCGGGGCGCGCTTCTTCACCGTGTCGGTCAGTTCTTCCAGGTTCCCGCGGAGAAACTCTTCGTGCAGCTTGGTGACCTCGCGCGCCAGCACGGCCGGGCGGTTGCCGAGAATCGCCGCCATGTCGGCGAGCGAGTCGGCCAGGCGGTGCGGGGCCTCGTAGAAGACTGCGGTGGCGGATTCGCGGGCTAGGGCGCGCAACGCCTTGCGCCGCTGCGTGCGCCGGGCGGGCAGGAAGCCGATGAAGTGGAAGCTGTCGCCCGGCAGCCCCGAGGCTGCCAGCGCCGCCGAGAAAGCCGTAGGCCCGGGGATGGGCACCACGGGAACGCCATGGCGGATGGCGAGCGTCACCAGATGGTAGCCGGGGTCGGAGATGCCGGGCGTGCCGGCGTCCGAGACCAGGGCCACGCGGGCGCCCTGCTCCAGGTCGAGCACCAATTCGGCGGCGCGCACGATTTCGTTGTGCTCGTGGTAGCTGATGGTGCGCTTGGCGATGCCGTAACGCTGGAGGAGCTTGGCGGTCTCGCGCGTGTCTTCGCAAGCGATGAGGTCGGCTTCTTTCAGCACGCGCAGGGCGCGCAGGGAGATGTCTTCCAGATTGCCGATGGGGGTGGCGACGAGATAGAGGCAGCCGCCGTTCGTGGAGCGGTGAGGCAGCGAAACGAAGGCACTCTCGGTGGCCATGCGGCGTTGCCCAAAGAAAAACGAGAAACTCTCCTTCTCGCCACTCCAGTCTATCACGCTCACCGCCCGCCGCGAATCAGAATTGCGCGGCCCCGCTATGATAAGATTTTCACGGAGAGAGAAGCCCGAAGGAACTGAATGCCGCTCTACGAATACGAGTGCGGGGGCTGCGGGAAGCATTTCGACCTGATCCAGAAATTCACCGACCCGCTGACCGCTACCTGCGCCGCCTGTGGCGGCAGTGCCCGGCGCCTGCTCTCGGCGCCGGCCATCCAGTTCAAGGGCAGCGGCTGGTACGTCACCGATTACGGGCGCAAGCCCGAGGCGGGGAAGTCCGATTCAGGCCAGCCCGAGTCGGGCAAGTCGGCGGCGGCCGACAAGGCCGAGGGGAAAACAGAAGGGGAGAGCGCCAAGAAAGAAGAAACGAAGCCCGCCGCTCCCGCCAGCAAAGGCAGGACACCACCATGAATCAAACAGCCGCCGGATTCGGGTTGAACGCCATCGGGCAGATTGCCGTCACCGTCACCGACCTTCCCCGGGCCATCGCCTTCTACCGCGACACGCTGG
>CAYTXK010000089.1:0-8137 GCA_964441645.1 uncultured Acidobacteriota bacterium | reverse complement strand
TGTCCAAATGGACCATCGCGAAGACGAGTATGACAGCGGCGGATTCGACATTCTCCGCCACATGCAGCGGGATCATTTTTGGTATCGGAGCCGGCATCGCTTCCTGCTGTACTCGCTGATGGCGGAACTGAGACGCACCGGCCGCAACTTGACTCCGCGGCGGGCGGCTCAATATCCTTTACACTGCCACACGACAGGCGCGCAGCAGTAGCCGGACGCCCGCAATCGGACAACGAATGAGCTCTACCCCGCCTCCGGACCGAGTAGAGCTCTTCATACAATGAACAGTTTGTCGGCTCGAGTGGTTGAGTTCCTGGAAAGGTCCAAGATGCTGCTGCAGGCGGGGGCGACGACGCCGAGTGTGCTCCTTTTCCCTTTGCGGCGCCGCGGGCGCCATCCCCGTTGCGAACTGCGTTTGCGCAACGGTCTCTCCATCGTTTCCCCCGCCGATGAACCTCTGGTGAGTCTGTTCCAGGAAATTTGGGTCCGCCGTTGTTACAGGGGCGAGGAGCTGGTGAGCGTCCCCGGCGCGACCATCATCGATCTCGGCGCGAACGTAGGCGTGTTTACCCTTTGGGCCGCGAATCGGTACCCGGCAGCGCGCGTCTTGGCGCTGGAACCCTCGCCGCGCCTCTTCCGTTTCTTGTCGATGAACATTGAGCGCAACCATCTGGTCAACGTCACCGCAGTACAGGCCGCCTGCGCGGGGCGGCGCGGCGAAGCAACTCTCTATGGCCGAGGGGTGGAAGCGATGAATTCGCTGTATTCTCGCGACAACTACGGGAGCTCGTTCCACGCGCGTGAGTCCGTGACCCTCGTTACCTTGGACGACCTCTTCGAGCGGTTTGCCGTGGACCGGTGTGCCCTGCTGAAGATGGATTGCGAGGGGGCAGAATACGAAACCCTGTTCAACGCCGGGGAGGAAACGCTGCACAAGATTGAGAAAATCTCCATGGAGTACCACGTCGGCCTCAACCCGAACACGCCGGAACAGCTCGAGACGCATCTCCGCCATCACGGCTTCGAGGTCGAGCGTCTGCCGCTTGAGGATGCCGAAGGGGGATTCCTGTATGCCACCCGGCGACCCTGAGGCCCAGGACGCGGGGGGCATTCACCAGCTGCGAAGGCTGTACCTCAGGCTTCGCCGTCAACTTCGCCGGATCCGGTTCCTGCGGAGCAGTTGGTATCTCCTCCTGGCCTTGGTTGACCTCGTCCGCGACCCGTGGCGGACTGTCGCGGCCGTAGATCAAGACTTCGCCCGCCAAGCCGATCCATGGAAATACAACACTCCCGAGGGCCAACAACGCTTTCAGCGGGTTGTGAAAATGCTGGATGCCGTAAAAAGCAACCTGCCCTTCGAGCAGGCGCTCGAGGTGGCCTGCGCCGAAGGGGCATTCACGGAATTCCTGGCTCCGCGGTGCAAGTCACTCCTAGCAGTAGACCTCTCGCCCACGGCGCTGGAACGGGCTCGCGGTCGGCGGGCTTGGGGTTCTCAGGTTCGCTTCCAACAATGGAATCTAGGGCAGGACCCCCTCCCAGGTACCTTCGACCTTATCGTCGCCATGGATGTGCTCTGCTACTTCACGCGGCCCGGCACGCTGCATAAGATCCGCGACCAATTCGTCGCAGGGTTACGACCCGGCGGATATCTTCTGGTGGGGGACTTCCGGCTGGGAGAGATGTACGAGACGACGTGGTGGAGCCGACACCTGCTTCGGGGGGGGAAGTGGATAACCGAGTTCATGGCCGCCCATCCCGCCCTGCGCAGAGTAGCCACCGACAGCAGCGATACGCATATGTATGTCCTCCTGCAGAAAGTCTTCTAGCAGGACTGAACCTGGCGTTTTATTCCCGGCGCGTCACCGGGCTGGCGATGCGTAGGCGACCCGGTTGGCGGCCTTGACGCAGGGCCAGCTCGCGGGTCAAGAACTGAACTGGCACGATCTCAAACAGCGGCGTAAGCGCGGGCACAGAGAGTCGAGGCAGGGGCGCGGGTACCACGGTGCGCCCTGAGTCCGGGTGGGCCGAAATCCAGATCACGTTTGCCCGGCGGCGCAGCAGCTCAGCCCGCAGCCGGCGGTTCAGCGGCAGAGTGCTATCGGGCGGAGCAAAGAGCAAGACCGACAACGGGCGGGCGAGCAGCTCGAGCGGCCCGTGGCGGAACTGCGGGCTGGTCATTCCCTCGGCCGGCCGCGCGCACACTTCCTTGAACAGCAGCGCCCCTTGGAGGGCGCTGGCCAGGCTTGGACCGCGCCCCAGAAGCACCGCTGGCCGAGTCCTTCCCACTGCGGTGACGAGCCGCGGCGCCAGCCTGCGGCCCGCCTCCATGAGCCCCTCGTAAGCAGAAAAGTGTGCAGCGAGGCCGGTGAGCAAACGGCTCATGGCGCCCTCCGCCCACAGGGCGGCCAGCAGCAAGGCGGCCAACAGGCTGGCCGAGTAGGTCTTCGTGCTGGCAAAGCGCTGCGTGCCGGCGTGCAGAGGGAAGACAAAGTCCGCGCGACGCCCCAGGACACTTCGCGGATTGTTGGTGATGGCCACCAGGCGCGGGCGGCGGCGTCTGAGTCGCTTGAGCAGCCGGACAATCTCCACGGTTTCGCCGGATTGCGAGACGATCACCAGACAGTCGCACCGCGAGAGCAGGGGAAGCTGGTAGTAGAGCAGCTCCGCCGTGTCTACGAGCCGGGCCTCGAGGCCTCGAGCATTGAGATAGTAAACAGCGGGGAGTGCGGCGTGCAGAGAGGCGCCCATCCCGGTGAAGATGATGGACGAGCGGGCCGGCAGCCGCAGCGCGCGGCGCAGGTGCGGTTCCTCGCTGCTATAGAAGTCAAGGCAACGCCGCAGGACGGCAGGCTGCTCGAGAATCTCGTCGAGAAAGGTTTTCACGTAACTCGCCGATCGCGCGCGGGATGATAGTCTAATAGCGCAGTTTCGGCCAAGTATCCGTTGGGTTGTTTCTATGAGCCTCCAAGCCATACGGGCGCGCGCCATCCTCACACCCACGGACCGCATTGAGGACGGCTGCGTGCTGGTGCGCGACGCCGGCATCGAGGCCGTGGGGCCGCGAAGTTCCTTGCCCGTTCCGGCCGAAGCCCGCTGGATCGATGGCGGAGAACTGCTCGTCCCGGGCTTTATTGACGTCCATGTCCACGGAGCCGGCGGCCACGACGTGATGGAAGGCAGCCCCGAGGCGCTGCGCGAGATCGGACAAGTCCTCGCCCGGCATGGAACCACGGCTTACGTGCCGACCACGGTGACCGCCTCGGTGGAAGAAACTCTGCCGGCCCTGGAGCGGATGAGCGCCGCCATTCGTCAAGCGCGCCAGGAGCCCGGTTGGCCGGGAGCCGCGCCGCTGGGAATTCACCTGGAAGGGCCGTTCATCAGCCGGCGCCAGCGGGGTGCTCACCCGGAGAAATTTATTCAAGAGAGTTCGGTCGAGCTGCTCCAGCGAATGCTGGCGGCCGCCCGCGGCGAAGCCAGAATCCTGACTCTGGCGGCGGAAATCGAAGGTGTCGAAGCGCTCCTGCGGCTGGCCGGCGAGCAAGGTGTGGTCGTCGCCCTGGGTCATTCCGATGCCACGTACGACGAGACCATGCGCGCCATCGACCTCGGGGCCCGCCACGCCGTGCACTTGTTCAACGCCTTTCGAGCCTTTCACCATCGCGAGCCCGGAATCGTGGGGGCCATCCTGACTGATGCTCGCGTGACCGCCGAGCTGATTGCCGACGGGGTTCATGTAGAACCGGCCGCCCTGCGGCTGGCTGTCGCCGCCAAGGGCCCCGACGGCGTGATTCTGGTAAGCGACGCCACCAGCGCCACTGGGATGCCGGAGGGCAGCTACCAGCTCGGCCCGATCCGGGTTACGGTGCGCGCGGGTGTGTGCCGCAACGAGGAAGGCCACCTGGCCGGGAGCGTCTTGACGCTCGATCGCGCCCTGCGCACCATGGTCAAGCTGGGTTTCGAGCTGTCCCAGGTCGTGCGGATGCTCACCCTGAACCCGGCCCGCCTCCTCGGGTTGGATGGGCACAAGGGGGTCATCGCGCCCGGGGCCGATGCCGATGTCGTCTTTCTGGGCCCGGATCTCGAGGTGCGAGGAACGGTCATCGGCGGGCGCCTCCAGCCTGCCCCTTAGTCCGCCAGCGTTGCGTCCTCAGGCTGGCAGATACCCCGAAAACTCGCGCTAGCTTGCCAGAGGTTGCCACTTCCGCTATTGTGAGGCTCACCGTGCCGATTCCGCGATGAAGCGGGTCCTCATCATCGAAGACGACAAGGACATCGTGGAGTTGGTCCGCTACAACCTGGAAAAAGAAGAGTTTCAGGTGACGGCAGTTGGCGACGGCTTGACCGGCTTGGCCCAGTTGAAAAAATCACCTCCCGACCTGCTCCTTCTCGACCTTATGCTCCCCAAGCTCTCGGGCCTGGAAATCTGCAAGGAAGTCCGGCGCAACCAGGACTTGAACCGCCTGCCCATCCTCATGCTGACAGCGCGGGGTGACGAAGCCGACCGCGTGGTGGGCCTGGAGGTGGGCGCCGACGACTACGTTACCAAGCCGTTCAGCCCGCGCGAGCTAGTGGCGCGCGTCAAGGCCCTCCTGCGGCGCGCCGAGCCACCCGACGAGGTGGAGAAGGTGATTGCCGTAGACCAACTCGTGATCAACCCCGCCTCCTACCGGGTCACGCGCGGAGGCCAACCGATTACCCTGAGCACGCTGGAGTTCCGGCTCCTCTACTTTTTGGCCTCGCGGCCCAACAAGGTCTTTACCCGCGACCAATTGCTGGACGCGGTCTGGGGCAGCGAACGCTTTGTGACCCCGCGCAGCGTGGACGTCTACATCCGGCGCTTGCGGGAAAAAGTCGAAGCCGACCCTGAAGCGCCGGTGTGGCTGAAGACTATTCGCGGCGCCGGTTATCTGTTTGAGACCCGTGCGACTTAAACTCTTCTGGAAACTCGGCCTCAGCTATCTCCTCCTGCTCTTTCTCGTCCTGCTGGTGGTCGACATCTTTGCTGCCGCAACTCTGCGGGGCGATTACTTGCGCGCGGGATTCGAACAACTCGAGTCCCTCTCTCGCCTCGCGGAAAGCGGGCCGCCACCGCTCGAAAATCCAGACGAGCTGCGCGCCTGGACCGCCTGGATGGGACAAAGCGGGGCCCGAGTCACCGTTGTGGCGGCGGACGGGCGTATGCTCGCTGATTCCGCCCACGATCCGGCTACCATGGAGAACCACGCCAACCGCCCGGAAATCCAGCAAGCGCTCGCCCAAAAAGAAGGCCGCGCGGTCCGCTATAGCGACACACTCAAGCGGGACTTGCTTTACCTGGCCCAGCGGCACGAAACCACAGCCGGGTCGCCGGTGGTCATTCGCTTGGCCTTGCCGCTGGCGGCGATTGACAATGCCCTGGCGGATTTTCGCCGCCGCCTCTGGGCGGCTTCTTTCATTCTCTTGACCCTTGCCGGGGGGATCTCTCTGCTGTTTTCCCGGGCTTTCTCGGGGCGGGTTCAGCGACTGAAAGATTTCTCCGCGCGTGTGGCGGGCGGCGACTTCCGGCTCCTGCCGGTGGAGCGCGAAGGCGACGAGCTGGCCGAGCTGGCCTCCGCGCTCAACCAAACCGCCGCGCGGCTCCAAGAAACCATCCACTCCCTAACCGACGCACACCATCGCTCCGCCGCCATCCTGCGCAGCATGGTCGAAGGCGTCGCTGTGGTGTCGGCCGACGGACGCATTGTTTTCTGCAACCAGGCGTTCTGCCGAGCTATGGCGCTGGAAAGCGAGACCTGCGAGGGCCGGCCTCTGAGTGAAGTCATCCGCCAATCTGACTTGCTCGCGGCGGTCCAGGCCGTACTGACGCAGGGACAGACCGTGCACCGCGAAATCGAGATCGGCGCGGCCCCTCCCCGCAGCTTCTCAGCTACGGCTGCACCCGTGGAGGCCAACGGCACCACCAGCGCCGTGCTGGTGCTGCACGACGTAACCGAATTGCAGCGCCTGGAGCGGGTGCGGCGCGATTTCGTCGCCAATGTCACCCATGAATTCAAGACGCCCCTCACCGCCATCCAGGGCTTTGCCGAAACCCTGCTGGGCGGCGCGCTCGAAGACCCCGTCAACAACCGCCGTTTCCTCGAGATTATCCGCGACCACGCCAGCCGCCTTGCCCGCCTGACCGACGACCTCCTCAAGCTCTCCCAAATCGAGGCCGGAAAATTGGAACTGGACGTGCGTCCCGTTCTGGTTGTCGACATCATTGAGCCCTGTGTAGAAACCGCTCGCCTCAAGGCCAGCCAAAAACAACTCGCGCTGGTAGTGGACTTCCCCGCTGCGCTCCCGTCCGTACGGGGCGACGTCAGCCGACTCCAGGAGGTTCTCCAAAACCTCCTGGACAACGCGGTGCAGTACACGCCCTCCGGAGGTCGGATCACGGTCCGCGCCGCCGCTGCGAACGACAAGCAGGTGGCGATTTCTGTCGCCGACACCGGCATCGGCATCCCGCAGTTTGAGCAGCAGCGGATTTTCGAGCGCTTCTACCGGGTGGATGCCGCCCGCTCCCGCGAGGTAGGCGGAACCGGCCTGGGGCTCTCCATCGCCAGGCATTTTGTCGAAGCCCACGGCGGTCGCCTCACGGTCGAAAGCGAAGTCGGCCGCGGCTCCACGTTTACAGTCTTTCTGCCTGCCTTCTGACGAAACCCTTTAACCGAGAATTCACGCGGCCGTAATGGCGGTTTGACATGGCTCCCGCAGGATGAGGGTTGTGAAATCTCCAAAATGGGTTAGTCGGCTTGTGCAAGCTCTCCGGCACCTCCGCCCCGACGCAGAGGCACGCCGGCGCTCCCGGTTCTATGTTTTCGACCTCATCGCCTCGGGAGCTCAAGGCGAAAAAGAATCTCAGCAGGAGGAAACGTCCATGACCACATCTCTCACGGGGAAGGCCGCTGTGCTTCTGGTGGCGGGATTGTGCCTGGCGGCTCCGGCGCTGGCCGAAGAGCTCGCCGCGACCACACCCCCGCCGACCCCGGTGCAGTTGCAGAAGCAATTACAACAGCAACAAACGCGCATCCTGGAACTGGAGCGCTTGCTCAAGGAGCAGGGCGCCGTGCTCGAACTGTTGCGGCAGCAGTTGACGCCGCGCCAGGCGCTGGCCGCTTCCGGGCCGGCCTCCGCTTCGGCGGCGGCCCCGGCCGTGGGGTCTTCCGTGCAGCCGCCCCAAGAACAAGAGCTGGATCGTATTTCCGGGGAACTCGACGCCCTGGCCGAGCACAACAAGGCGCTGGGCGACAAGGTCAACACCTTGGAGAAAAAGGCCAGCGACTCGGAAAAGAGCCTGACCGCCAAGATCCGGGGCCTGGGGAACTTCAGCTTCGGCGGCGACCTGCGTCTGCGCTACGAGCCCTTCCGCGGCGGCACCGGGGCCGACCGCAATCGTGGCCGTTTCCGGGCACGCCTGGACATCAAGAACAAGTTCAACGACGAGTGGACGGCCGGATTGCGCATCTCCAGCGGCGACGACACCGATCCCATCTCCACCAACCAGACGCTGACCAGCTTCTTTGAGCGCAAGGTGTTCAACATCGACCAGGCCTACGTCCTCTACACCCCCAGCTGGGCCAAGCCCTTCAGCCTCACGGGCGGGAAGTTCGGCTACACCTGGAAGCGCACCGAGCTGACCCTGGACAACGACATGAACCCGGAGGGGCTCTCGCCGGTCCTGAGCTTCGATCTCAAGGAGATGCCGCTGCTGACCAACGTCAAGCTCGTCGCCTTCGCCATGCCGTTCTTCGAGTCGGGCGGCGGGCCGGACAGCTACACCATGGGCGGCGCCCTCGAAACCAGTTGGAAGCTGGGCTCGCGGGCCAAGCTGGTGGCCGCGGCCAACTACACCGACTGGTTCCGCACCGATACGATTCGCGCCGCGCAGACGGCCTCGCCCGCCACCATCAGCGGCAGCTCGAACCGCAACGCCGCTTCCGCCACGGCCTATGCCTCCCGCTTCGGCCTGCTGGACCTGATCGCTCAACTGGACTTCGACACCGGCGCCCAGAAGTGGCCGCTCACTCTGCTCTTCGACTACGTAACCAACACCCGCGCCTGCGCCAACGTGGACATCGCCGGCGTGGCTTGCAACCCACGCGACCGGCAGGGTTACTGG
>CAYTXK010000088.1:5570-8489 GCA_964441645.1 uncultured Acidobacteriota bacterium | reverse complement strand
GGCGCAACTCGACCCCATCGAAGCCCTGCGCTACGAGTAGCGCGCGACCGAGGAGGAGTTATGAGAGTTCAACTCATTCTGTCAACGGTGGTGGCTCTTAGTCTGGGCCTTGCGGCAACTGCCGAGGACAGTTCAACGAAAGCGAAGGCTTCAGTGCAAACTCTGGCGGCATTCGAAAGAATCAAGTCTCTAGCCGGGGCGTGGGAAGGCGAATATTCAGGCGCGAAGGGGGCGATCAAGCACGCCCGGTACGACGTGGTGTCGAACGGTACGGCGGTCATCCTGATGATGGATTGGGGTAGCACCGGGAACATGGCAACCGTGTTCCACCTCGACGGCGACGCCATCATGGCAACGCATTATTGTCCAGTCGGGAACCAGCCCCGGATGAGGGCTATGATCGCAGACGATGGCAATGTCATTCACTTTCAATTCCAGGACGCGACCGGCCTGAGCGATCCCTCGGACTGGCATATGCGCCATCTGAGACTGGTATTCGACGGTTCTGACCAACACACGCTGCACTGGACGTATCTAGACAACGGGAAAGAAGAGATCGGCACCTTCCGATACACCCGCAGCCGCAACCGGGGGTGATGGAACTGATGAAGGCCGGGCGGGTGGCCCGCCTTTCTTCCTCCGCCTTTCTTGCCGGCTACGCTTTGCGCGGATGCTACCACTTTGAAGAATTATCCGCGACCTGACCAGGCACACAGCCCCGCCCGGAGGACACATACTTGCTCCTCTTTGCCTTGGGAATTCCTACTAGAAGGGAACGTCCTCGTCGGTAATCTCGGAGATGGTGTCTTCGGGGGGCGCGGGCCCGGCGCCGGCTTCCATTTCCAGGGCCCGGCCGCGGTGGGAGTTTTCTTCGGCTACTATCCCGCCCACAAAGCGGCGCAACTCGACCCCATCGAAGCCCTGCGCTACGAATAGGATCGCGACCGAGCGGGCTTCTCACCCGGAAGGGGGACCGGCTCTTTACTCGCCCGTGCCGTTGGCCGAGACTTCCAACGGCACGAAGGTGCCGTCGTCGATCTTCCCCTCCCGGACGCGGTAGAGCGTGAACCCGGAGGTCATCTTCATCCCGGCGACTTCCGACGGGCCCACGATCGCCCCGGCTTGGTGGAATCGTATCCGCCTGCCGTCGGCTATGTAAGCGAGCGATTCGCTCGCATGCATGTGGCCTCCGAGCGCCAATTCCAAACGGAAGGACCGAAGCAAGCTGAGCAGACTCTCCGCGTTCGAAACCACATGGCGGTACTGTGTCTTGTCCCCGACTCGGATGAGGGAAGGGGCCGGCGGATCTTCTCTATAGCCGGAGAGGCCTTCGATCCCTGTCGCCAAGGGGATGTGATTGAACGTCACGACCGGAGACCCCGGTGCCACGCCGGCCATGTCCCGTTGCAGCCAGGCCAACTGGGTGGCATCGAGGTGCCCGTAGTACCAGAGGTCGTCCACGTCCACGGTGTCCAGGGCGACGAAGCGCACGCCGCCCCAGGTGAACGAGTAGTAGTTCGGTCCTAAGGTAGTATCGGTACATTTTCTTTCCGTAGAGCGGGTGCTGCGGGCTGACCAGCGAGCGGTGGCGCTCGATGCCGAAGATTTCGTGATTCCCGGGCACCGTCCAGACGGGCACCGGGAAGCGGGCGAGTTCCGCTACCAGCATTTCGTAATAGCCGCGCGCTTCGCTCTCGGGCACCCGCAGAGCGTCGCGCACCAGGTCGCCGGTAATCAGCACGAAGGCCGGGCGCCGGCGCTCCACCTCCTCACGAAAACGGCGGAGGCGCGTCAGACTTTCGGCGCTCAGATGGGTGTCGGAGGCGTGGATGAAGGTGAAATCCGGTGTCACCGCGCGGCGCTGAAGAGGAAAGTCGATGCGCTGCTCACCCTCGTCTCCCAGCGGCCGCCAGAAGCCGGCCGGCGCAGCCCAGCCATCCGGCAGGCTGACGAAGACGACCTGGGAGGCCGGCGCCGCCTCGAGCCGATACTGGCCGTCTGGGGCAGTGGTCACGACCGCAGCTTGGTCGGAGACGCCAATCCCGGGCAGGCTGCGTTCGCCGGCGTCGCGCAGGCCATTGGAGTTTCCATCTTCAAAGACCGAGCCGCGCACGAGGCGGAGCCGCACCTCCTGCGGAGCGCTAGACGCGCGGCGATGCGACCCGGCAAAAACCAGAAGGAGGAGGAAGAATATCCAATGCCAGCGGATGCGTGCGGTGTTCATGGAGACTCCCGCTTCAGAACCCGCTAGTGGTGGACGCGGCGGGATTCCCCGGCCGAGGCGGGCGCGCCTGGGGCGCAAGACCCAGCCTGCGGCAAGTAGGGATAAGGCTCCAACTCCCCGCCGCAGCATTTCTAAAAGGGAACGTCCTCGTCGGTGATCTCGGAGACGGTATCTTCGGGAGGCGCGGGCCCAGCGCCGGCTTCCATTTCCAGCGCCGGTTCGCCGCGCGGGGTCAGAATCCGCATGCGATTGATAACCACCTCGGTGGTGCGGCGCTTGTTGCCGTCGCGGTCGTCCCACTCGCGGGTCTGCAAGCGGCCCTCGACATAGGCCAGCTTGCCCTTGCCCAGCAGCTTCGAGCACTGCTCGGCCAGCTTGGCCCAGGCCACAATGTTGTGCCACTCCGTGGCCAGGCTGAAGTTGCAGACGGGCGTGCCGCCGCCGGTGAAACGCATTTCCGGGTCGCGCCCCAGCCGACCAATGAGAATGACCTTGTTGACCATGGGCCACCCCTTTTCTGACCCGCGGGCCGTCTAGGGAGAGGTTTTCTCTCCCAGGCGCTCCAGGCGCGCCTCGGCCCACTTGGCTTCTTCCGTCCCGGGAAACTTTTGCATCAGCGTGCGCAGGATTTGAACGCCGGCCTCGCGCTGGTTGAGTTCCAGCAGGGCGTAGGCTTTCTTGAGATGAGCGGCGGC
>CAYTXK010000088.1:2522-5560 GCA_964441645.1 uncultured Acidobacteriota bacterium | reverse complement strand
TTTGTAGCTGTTGGGAAAGCTCTCGAACACTTTGTCGTACTCGCTGATGGCGCGCTGGTAGTCTTTCTCGTGGTAGTAGGTGTCGGCGATGTAGAACTGGGCGTTGCCGGCCAGTTGGGTGCGGCTGTAGTACTTCAAGTAGTCGGCGAATTCCTGCCGGGCCAGGTCGTACTTGCCGCCGATGAAGTCACGCAGGGCGGTGGAATAGAGCACATCCGCCGAAGGCGGCGGGGGCGGGCCGGGCGCAGCGGCCGGCGGCGCGGCGGCGCCGGCTCCTGCCTGCCTGGGCTCGCCCGGACCGGGCGGAGCCAGGCGGGCGTCCACGCTTTCCAGCACACCGCGTGTTTCCTCGACTTGCTGAGAAATCTGTCCCAGGCGCGCGCGCAGCTCGTCAATTGTGTCCCGCAGCGACTGCACCTGCGTGCTCAAGGCGTCCACCTGGAGGTTGGTGTTGGCCTGGGCTTCCTGGACGCTCTTTTCCACGTTGGCCATGGTGCGCTGCATGCGGTTGACTGCATCCACGGTCTGCTCGAGCAGAGTCTTGAGGACGGCGTTTTTTTCTTCGTGGCTGCGCTGAAGTTCCTGGACCTGTTCACGCAGCAGCGCCACGTCGCGCTGGAGCTCGATGGTTTCTCGCTTCTGGGCCTGGGCCGCCGCCGGCCAGACTAGTCCGGCGGACAGCACGGCACAAGCGAACGGTAGTAGTGCTTTCCTCACGGTACGTGCCTCCTTCCCACCCGACTCCCGCGAGGCGCTAGGGCACAAGGACAAAATGGCCGCGACGGTTGGTCTGCCAGCACTCCTCCGTCGACTCGAAACAGAACGGGCGCTCCTTGCCGTACGTGACCGTCCCGATGCGCCGGGCGTCAATACCCAGCGAGACCAAGTAATCTTTGGCGGCGGTGGCGCGACGGTCGCCCAGGCTGAGGTTGTATTCGGTGGAGCCGCGCTCATCGCAGTGGCCTTCAATCAGCACGCGTGCGTCGGTGTACTGTCGCATGAACTCGGCGGTTTGCGCCAGGGCCACACGCGCGTCGGGACGGATGTCGGCCTTGTCATAATCGAGATAGGTATCGCGGACGCGGTTGGCGAAGGCCTGCTGGACAGACATGGGCTGCACGGGGGCCGGGCCTGTGGCCGGCGCGTTGACAGTGACGCGGGCGCTGGCTTCGGCGGAGCCGCCCGGGCCTTTAGCCACCAGGGTGTAGGTGGTGGAACGGTCGGGCTGCACAGCGGTGGAGCCCTGCGGCGCCACGGCGCCGAGGCCGGGGTCGAGTGTCAACTCGGTGGCGTTGCTGGAATTCCAGGACAGGGTGCTGGATTGGCCCTGGTCGATCACGCTCGGTGTAGCCCGCAGGGTGGCGGTGGGAGCGGTGGGAGACGGCGGAGCGGGCGGCGGAGGCGGCGCGGTCAGCGGGGGTTTCTTCTTGCATCCGCTGGCGGTAACCAGCAACAACAGCGACAGCAGTACCATCCCGTACCAGCGCATCCCACGCCCTCCGATCATCCACTCACCTCCGCGTTGGCCTGTTACTCAACTTCACTGCCGTGCCTCATCATACTATCGCCGCCCGAGAGCGCAACCGAAAATGTCGCCCCAAAAAAGTCTAGCGCCACGACCAGTTGGGCGCCGTGTTCGCCCGCTCGAAGGTCAGTTGGCGCAGGCCGGTGCCGTCGGCCAGCATCATCCAGATTTGCAGGCGGCCGCTGCGGGTGGACTCGAACACCAGGTGGCGACCGTCGGGCGCCCAGGAGGGCTGCTCGTTACGGCCGCTGTCCTGGGTCAACTGCACCACCTGCCGGGTGGCGACATCCATCACGTAGATGTCGAAGCTGCCGCCGTCGTGCTGCCAGGAGAAAGCCAGCAGTTGTCCGTTGGGCGACCAGGAAGGGGAGACCGCATAACCCTCGCCGCTCGTCAACCGCTCCACACTGGTCCCGTCGGCATCCATCAGAAAAATCTGCGGCGAGCCGCTGCGGTCAGACACGAAGGCAATCTGCTGGCCAGTGCGCGGATTCCAGGCGGGGGAAATGTCGATGCCCCGGGACTGGGTCAGACGGCGCAGCCCGCTGCCGTCGCGCCCCACGGCATAGATTTCCGGGTCGCCGGTGAGGCTGGAGGAAAAGGCGAGCTGGTTTTCGTCCGGCGACCAGGAGGGGGTGGTGGTGGTGCCCTCGTAAGCAGGAAAAGCCACACGCCGGTTCATAATGATCGAGTGGAGATGAATGCGCACCCGGGGCACGCCGGAGCGGCCGCCTTCTTCGTAGGCGGTGTAGGCGATTTGCGAACCGTCGGGCGACCACCGCGGCGTCAGGCAAAGAAAGCCCGAATTCGTCAGTTGTCGCTGGTTGTAGCCGTCGTAATCCATCGCCCAGATTTCCTTGCTCCCGGTGCGGTTGCTGACGAAAGCAATCCGGCTCCGGGCGATGCCGGGCTGGCCGCCGCTCAAGCGCTCAATGATTTCATCGGCGAACTGGTGGGCCAATTGCCGCGCCTGATCTTCGGTCAGCTCGCCGCGGTAGCGCTTGGCAATCACCGGAGGGGCCTGGGGGTTGCGCACGTCCATGAGCCAGGCGTCCACCAGCAACTGGTTGTCCTCCGAGCGCAGGTTGCCGAAAGCCACCATGTGAGCGCTGGTGGGAGGGTTGGCCCAGTCAGCGTGCTGCAACTGCTCCGGACGCATGGGCAGGGAAAGCGGCATGAAGCTCGGGCTGACCATCTCGAGGATGCCGCTGGTCTCGAGGTCGTTCCACAGGACGGTGTTGAAGACTCCGGTGAGGGATTCGACCCCTGCTTGGGCGGCGAAAGCCGGCACAGCCAGGCGAATCTTTTCTACCCCGATGCCGGTGCCGGTGCGGAACCAATCCTGTTGGGGGCGAAGCGGAAAGGGAAGCAGCGCCAGAGCGACCAGTACTGTGCAGCCGAGCCCGTAGTGAAACCGCATCCTCCCTGTTTGACGGCGTTTAACGGTGTTGGTTGGCTCTTTTCTTCTCATGGCCGCCGATAGGCAGGCGCAAGGGCCCGCCGGACCGCGCAA
>CAYTXK010000088.1:0-2512 GCA_964441645.1 uncultured Acidobacteriota bacterium | reverse complement strand
CTCATGGCCGCCGAAAATCAAACCAGAATTCGACCGTCACTTTGTCGCCGCGGTAGTCGGAGGGCAGGCGGTCGAGCGGGGAAGAGTCGTGGAGGGCGCGGATGGCGGACCGGTCCACCGAGGCCACGCCGCTCGAACGCAGCGTCTGGATATTGAGCACGGTGCCGTCGCGGAGGACTTCGAAGGTAATGACCGCCCGCGGCGCCCATTCTACGTAGGGGTCGATGGTGGAGAGCAGCCAGTTGCTGCTGATACGCCGCCGCACACTCTCCACGTACCAGGGGTAGCGCCCCGCAAACGCTCCGCCGCTCCCGAACGACATCCCGCCTTCGGCGCCGGCCATCTGGAAGGAAGTGTAGGGCAGGGCGGGCGGGCCGGCCGATGGGGAGGGAATCGCCCCCGGCGGTAGCTCGGGAGGCGGCTCCTCTTTGCGCGCGCGCTGCGGAGGCTGACGCTTGGGCGTCTCACCGAAGCGAGGAATTTCTTTCGCTTGCTGGACCGGTTCCTGCTTGCGGCGCTCGGGGACTGCTTTGTGGAGGCCCGGCGCCTCGGTAGCCACTCGGCTTCGGGTGACCACAGCGGGGCTGGGAAGGGGAAGGCCCGGCAGGCTGCGCACCGCCGAGACCTGAATGGCCCCGCCACCGGCGCCGCCCCAGGCTTCGCCGCGCTGCGCCGAAGGAAAACTGATGAGAGTCAGGATCACCAACCCCACGTGCGCGGCGGCAGACACAACCAGCGGATGCTGCAAAGTTTCGTTGTGGTTAACCCGTGTAGGCACGCGCGCGCTTCCCGCTCTGGTTAGCGCCGTTCCTGCAACGGCTCGGTGACGACGCTGATGTTTTCAAGGCCGGCGACGCGGACTGCGTCCATCACTGTAGCGAAGGTGCCGAAGGGAACGGCGGCATCGCAGCGAAGAAAGATGGGCTGCTTGCGGTCGGGCACTTTGGCCCGCAGCAGCGTCCGCAGGGCGTGGAGGTTGACGAGCTGGTTACCCAGGTAAAGCCGCTGGCTGCGGTCAATGGTCAGCACCAGGCGCTCTTCGGTGAGGGCTTTGACGGTGCGGGTTTTCGGCAGCTCGACCTCGATGCCCGATTGCAGGACGGGCGCGGTGATCATGAAAATAATCAGCAGCACCAGCACCACGTCCACCAGCGGGACGATATTGATGTCGGCCAGTGAGCTGGCCGTGTGCGTCGGACGCTTAAGTGCAACCATGGTCCCCTCCGGACTTAGGAGTACAACTTCTCGGCGCGACTGAGGAACTCCAGGGCAAAGTTATCCATCTCGGTAGCAAAAGTACGAATCCGCTGCAGAAAATGGTTGTAGGCCACCACAGCGGGGATGGCGGCGAAGAGCCCGGCGGCGGTGGTGACCAGAGCTTCGGCAATTCCGGGAGCGACGGCGCGCAGCGTGGTGGCGCCCGCTTCGCCCAGTCCCATAAAAGCCCCCATGATTCCCCACACCGTGCCGAAGAGGCCGATGAAGGGCGTCACCGAGCCGCAGGTGGCGAGAAAGTTCATCCAGCGTTCCAGGCGCGCCACCTGGCCCGAGGAAGCCAGTTGCATGGCGACGGCCACCGCCGAGGCGCTCTTGAGCGTGCCGCCGTGCGGGTTCTTCGAGGCCGGCCCGACCTGGCTCTCGAGTTCCTTCATGGCAGCGGTGTAGACCGCCATCAGCGGACTGGCAGGGAAGGCGGTGGCCAGAGGACGCGCCTCGGGCAGGCGGTCGGCGGTGCGAAAGGCTTCGAGAAACTTGTCGCTGTGGGCGCGGGCGCGGCCCAGAGTGGTGTGCTTGCGATAGATGATGGCCCAGGAGAAAACCGAGAAGGCCAGCAGGATGAGAAGGACGATACGAGCCACCCAGCCTGTCTGCGCCAGTAGCCGCGCCAGGTCGCTCTGAAGAAACAACAAGGTCGCCGTGGTCATTCGCCTCCGTTCGAACGTTTTCGGCGCCGCAATCAACAAAAGTAACACAAGGCCGAGGCGCCGTCAATTTCTCTCTGCGGGCCCTGAAAGGAGTCTGTCGCTCTCCCTCTGTCTTGAGAGGACGGAGGCGCTGTGTTAGACTTCGCGGGATGGCGGTCGAGGCGCAGAGGGGGCGTCGTTATTTCATCGAAACCTACGGCTGCCAGATGAACGTCCACGACTCCGAGAAGGTCGCGGGACTCCTTATCGAGCAGGGCTACCAGCCAGCGGCCTCGGCCGACGACGCCGACCTGGTCCTCCTCAACACCTGCGCCATCCGCGACAAAGCCGAGCACAAGGTTTACTCCCGTCTGGGGGAACTGAAGGCGGATGCGCTGGCGGGGCGCAAGCGGGTGGGCGTGCTAGGTTGCATGGCCCAGCTCGAGGGGGAGAAAATCTTCGCGGCGGCGCCGTTCGTCGGGCTGGTGTGCGGCTCGGCGAGCTACCGCCGGCTCCCGGGTTTGCTGGTGCAACTTGAAGCGAGCGCGCCGCGCGTAACAGGGCTCACCTACGACGACCAGACCTTTGAAACCGAGTTCACACGCCGC
>CAYTXK010000087.1:0-8539 GCA_964441645.1 uncultured Acidobacteriota bacterium | reverse complement strand
CGGGCGAGTTCAAGAGCCAGGGCGCGACCCTCAACATTTCCTACGCCTTTCATCCCAGCCCCTTTGGCGAAGTTCTGCTGGCGACCACCGAACGCGGCCTGTGCGGGCTGTTCTTCGTGGTCGGCGATAACCGCCGCCGAGCGCTCGCGGCGCTGCGGCGGCACTGGCCGGAAGCCACGCTGCGCGAAGACGCCCGGGCTACGGCGCCGCTGGTGCGGCGAATCTTTTCTCCGCGCTCCGCCAACGGCCGCAAGCCCCGCCAGCGGCGGGGCAAGCTGCCCCTGCACCTCAAGGGAACCAACTTCCAAATCAAGGTGTGGGAAGCGCTGCTCGGCATCCCCGAGGGCGCCGTGGTGTCCTACGAAGACCTGGCGGCGCGCATCGGCAAGCCCGGCGCTTCGCGGGCGGTCGGCAGCGCTGTGGCGCAGAACCCGATTTCCTATCTCATCCCCTGCCACCGCGTCATCCGCAAGCTGGGCGAGACCGGCAACTACGGCGGCGGCCCCGCGCGCAAGAAGGCCCTGCTCGGCTGGGAGGCTGCTCGCACCGCCGCCAACGGCCACCCCGTTTACCCTGAGTCGCGCTGAGCGGGACGAAGGGCCTGTCTTTGCGGCTTGTTGGGGTAGGGCAAGGGTTTATCCCTTGCCGTCTCTGCGCCCTCTGCGTCGCTGCGGTTGAAGCAGACCAGGCTTAACCGGTTGTATAATCTCCGCCAGGCGGAAGTGGCGGAATTGGCAGACGCACGGGACTTAGGATCCCGTGGCCGAAAGGCCTTGTGGGTTCGACTCCCACCTTCCGCATAAATTCTTTCAGAGAATTCGCTTGGCGATGAAAACTACGCTTTCTTCTCAAGCCACGAGCGGGATCACAGCGCGGCTGCGCGAAGCCAACACCGGCTTCACCCGTCGCTACCCGGGCGAGTCCGGCCGGCGCCAGCCGGTGCACACCGTGTATGGCGGCGCGCATCTCTTCCGCCGCGATTCGGCTCCGCGTCTGGGCGCTTTAGCCCTGCGCGCCCTCGATGAGTACGCGCCCGACTCCGCCGTCTTCGCCCAGGCGGTCGGCCTGCCCGCCGCGGCGGGCAAGCGCGGGGCTGCCGACAACATCTACGCTCGCGTTATCGAGAAACTCCGCCGCGAACCCGTCGAAGATTTCCGCATTGACTTCGAAGATGGCTACGGCAACCGTCCCGACGACGAAGAAGACGGCCACGCTGCCGCTGCGGCCGAAGAAGCCGCCGCCGGCCTGGCGGCGGGCACGCTGCCGCCCTTCCTCGGCATCCGGCTAAAACCCTTCTCGGAAGACCTGCGCCAACGCAGCCTGCGTACGCTCGACATTTTTCTGACCACACTGGTGGCCCGCCCGGGTGGCCGGCTGCCCTCCAACTTTGTCGTTACCCTGCCCAAGGTGGTGCTGCCCGAACAAGTGGCGGCGCTCGCCGACTTGATGGACTTGCTCGAGCCGCCCCTCAAACTTCCTCCGGGCTCGCTCAAAATCGAGTTGATGATTGAAACCCCGCAGGCCATCTTCAACGCCCGCGGCGAGTGCGCCCTGCCGTCTCTGGTAGAAGCGGCGCGCGGCCGCTGCCTCGCGGCGCACTTCGGCACCTACGACTACACCGCCAGCCTCAACATCACCGCCGCCCACCAGCACATAACCCATCCCGCCTGCGATTTCGCCCGCTCCATGATGCAGGTGGCTTTGGCCGGCACCGGCATCTGGCTTTCCGATGGCGCCACCAACATCATGCCCGTGCCGCTCCACCGTACCGCCGAGGGCGGGCCACCGCTCACGGCTGCCCAGGTCGAGGAGAATCGCCGCGCCGTCCACCGCGCTTGGAAGCTCCACTACGACCACATCCAGCACTCGCTCGAGAACGGCTACTACCAGGGCTGGGACCTGCACCCCGCGCAACTCCCCACGCGCTACGCGGCCGTCTACGCCTTTTTCCTGGAGGGTCTCGACGCCGCCTCGGCGCGCCTGCGGAACTTCGTTGAAAAATCGGCGCGCGCCACACTGGCGGGGGAAATCTTCGACGACGCCGCCACCGGCCAGGGCCTGCTCAATTTCTTTCTGCGCGCCCTCAACTGCGGCGCCCTCACCGAGCCGGAAGCCCTGCCGCTCACCGGCTTGACCCTGGCCGAGTTGCGCCTGGGCTCCTTCCTCAAAATCCTCCAGCGCCGCCAGCGGTAGGGCGGCGGTTCTTGCTTGTCTCGGCAACCGCATCATCCTGCCCTACAGGGCTTCGTGCGAAACCTCCCATCTCAAGATACTGGCCACATGCGCGATAGCCCTTTGCATAGCCTCGCTAGAATCGTCCGGGAGCCTGTAAATCAATTGGCAGCCGATCGTTCGGCCACCACGAGCCCATCGGACCTTTGTAACTTTGTATCCCAGCTTCAGGGCCTCATATCGTGCCTTGTTTGAACGACTGTCCTCTCGTACCCGACGCTTGGATACAGCCGCAAGCACTGGGAGCCAGACAATTAGCGGATGGGAACAACTGCGGAGGAATCCGAAAACCCTCTCCCAATGCTCTTTCAAGTTTGGTGGGTCGATGAAGAGGAACGCCGCAGACTTGACTTCATCTTGCTCCGGCTTGGCCTCCTCCAGGAAAATCTTGTGGTTCTGACCCTCAAATGCCTTCCTCAGATCGTCAACGCAAGCCTGGTTCGTGTCCCATAAGAACATGAGCGCCGACTTCCCTTTCAAGGCACACACATCGGAGGCGATGAGAGCAGAACCGGGATAGGTTCCTCCGAGCAGTTGCGGTCTTGAAAGGTACCACTGTGCATAGAGGGCTGTATGCGTGTTGGAGTTGAGTTCAGGACGTCCAAAGAGCTTGCCAATACCTCGAGCCCATTCGTTTCGAGTGGTTAGTGGATTGTGTGCATACCCAGCGAAAGTATCCGCATACGTGAATGGCCTCCCTTGAAATGACTCCAGGACCCTCTCCAGTGCTGCGATCAATGCAACATGCTTTATTACGTCGCCTTGATTGCCTGCTTTTTGGTGATGATTGTAGGGCGTTCTTGTCATGAGAAGCTCAAGCCGCTAGGCGCGGCGAAGGATGGCCGCCGCCGCCCAACCCGCCAGAATCAACCCCGCCAGGATGAGCCAGCCATATCGGTTCCCGTAAGTGGCCACCGGAAAGTGACTGCTAATCATGATGAACACCACCGGCACCACCAGAAACGTATTGTGCTTGGAGCGCAGCTTGGCTTGTGCCGCGAGCCTCAGGTCGGCCGCTCTCCCTTCTTTCAACGCCGCCACCATTTGCCGCTGCGCCGGCAGGATGCGCACCCACACGTTCGCCGCCATCAAAGTTCCCATCAGCGCCCCCACGTGCATATAAGCGGCGCGGGCGCTGAGCGTTTGGCTCAGCCCATAGGCCGCCGCTACCAGCAGCGCGAAAGAAACCGCCGCCCCCGCGACTTCCGAGCGCCCGAGCGGCGATAGCCACAACAAATCGTAGACGAACCATCCGATCGCCAGCAGCCCCAGTCCCAACGCTACTCCGGCGCCGGGCGAGAGTCCGGAGACGTCGGCATCGAGCATCGCCCCGCCCAGGTAGTACACGATGACCAGCAGCACCATCCCGCTCAGCCAGGTCAGCGCCGCCTCCCACCGGAACCAGTGCAGCGTCCCCGGCACCAGCCGCGGCACCGCCTGCTTCTCGACCACGTAGAACCCGCCACTGTGCACCATCCACACCGGCTGCGCGCCGCTCATTTCTCCCGCGGCGAAGCGGTGGTCAAGCCAGGTGAAAAAATAGGTCTGCCCAATCCAGAGGATGCCGGCGAAGACGTGAACCCAGCGCACCACCAGATGGAGCCACTCGGTCAGGCCGGCGTCCACGGCGGGCTAGCTCCCGCGATAGGTGGCGTAGCCGTAGGGGCTGAGCAGCAACGGCACGTGGCAAGACTGCGCCGGATCGGTGATGAAAAAAGTCACCGTCACTTTCGGGTAAAAGGTGTCGCGCTGCTGCGCGGAGAAGTACCGCAACGTGTCGAATTTCAGCCGGTACATCCCTTTGGCCAGCTTTTTGCCCGACGGCAGAAGAGACTTGACCCGGCCGTCCTTGTCGGTCGTCCCTTCGCCGATCGTCACCCAGGTGTCCATCGAGTGTTTCTCCAGCACGACCTTGACCCCCGCGGCCGGCTGGCCCAGCGAAGTGTCCAGCACGTGCGTGCTGACGCCGCTCATGGCTCTAAGAGTCGCTCCAACCGCAGATGGGTGATTTGCCGTTGCTGCTCGGCGGCGATTTCTCGTTCAACGTCCGGGTCATTCTGGAGGCGTTGCCGGAGAAGCGCAAGCATTTCCTCGCTGCTCTTGCCCGTGGCGCACACGATGAAGATGTGGCCGAAGCGCGCCTCGTAGGTGCGGTTGGCTTCCGCCAGCGCCGCCCGCGTCTCGGCCCCCGCGCTGCTTGTCCCTGCCTGTTCCTCCTCCGACCACCTCGCCGCTCTTCCGCCCCGCACAGCCATGTCCCTCTTGCCCTGTGTTCTCTGTGTACTCTGTGCCCTCTGTGTTGAGTCCTTCCTTTCCCCGATGCGCGGGTGCGCGCGAAAAGCCTCGAGCCAGTCCTCCTGTCCGAGCGACCCCCAGATTTCATCTGCCGCGGCCAGCAGCTCTTCCTTCGCGCCGAACGGCCGCCGCGCCGCCAGCGCGCGCGCCCACTGGCGCGACCCGCAGCAGGCCACGAGCGCCGCTTCCGCCTCTTCCTTCGTCATCCTATTCAACTCTTCCAGCCTCATCTTGCCTCTGCCAGGAAAGTTGGTGGGGCAGACACTCTTGTCTGCCCGACGCGCTCCAGCCCCAAGTCTCTAAGCGAGCGTGCCAAAGACGCGCAGCCGCGCCACGCCGCCATCAGGGAAAATGTTCAACCGTACGTGCGTCACCGCGCCCACGGCCAGAACTTCCTTTTCGAAGTTGTGCCGCGTGTCGGCCGCCAGCTTGGTGCGCGGCAGGAGTTCTTTCCACGCCGTGCCGGCCCGGGTCAGCTCTTCGACCCCGGCGCCGGCCGCCGACACGGCCTCGAGCGAGCAGCTCTCCGGGTAGTTGCCCTTGAAGTGCGAAGTGTCTACCTCGACCCGTCGCACCGTGCCCGCCGCCCCGAGCTGCACAATCGCCCAGTCGTGCCCCGGCCCGCGCCGCCGACGCGTCTCCCAGCCCTCGCCCATGGTCTGGGCCCGCCCCGGCATAATCAGGTTGTGGCGCGAGCCGAAGAACATGTCGCTCGCCGCCAACACCAGTCCGCCGTTTTCCACCGCGGCCAGATCAAGCTCGCTCCCCGAGGCTGCGAGCTGCGCCCAGTCGGGCGCCACCGTGCCGTAGGCGCGCAGCCGCGCCACGCCGCCATCGGGGAAAATGTTGAAGCGCAGATGCGTGAAACGCTGGGGATTGGAAAGCGCGAAGCGGTTTTGCGCATCGCCCTGAAGAGCAACTTTGGGCAGCAGCTCCACCCAGGATGTCGCGGGCGAGGCCAACTCCTCCGCCGTGGCCGCCGCCTCGAGCGCGCAGGCTTCGAGCGAACACTGCGGCGGATAGTTGCCCTTGAAGTAGCTCGTGTCCACCACTAGCCCGCGCAGGATGCCCGGCAGCCCCAGCTTGATGAAGCACCAGTCGTGCCCCGGCGTCCGCCGCCGCCGCGTCTCCCAGCCGTCCATCCATTTGCCGCGGTCGGTGAATTTGTCTTCGAGTAAAATCGGCTTGCTGCTCTTGAGCAGGTTTTCTTTGGGGGCGAAAAACTCGTCGTTGGCGGCCAGCACCACGCCGCCCACGCGCTCCGAGGCCAGGTCCACCAGTTCAGTAAAGTCAGCCGTCATTGTCCGCGCCGCAAAATCATTCCCGTGGGAGCCGGTGAGAACTCGCCGCGGTCGTAGATCTTCTCTCCCCGCAAGAACGTGGCTTCCACCACGCCCTGGAGCTGCCGGCCCCCGTAAGGCGTGAGCTTGTGCCGGTGGTGGAGTTTGTCCATCTCTACGTGGAAGGTCGCCTCCGGGTTCCACACCACCAGGTTGGCATCATACCCCGGGGCCAGCGTCCCCAGACGGCCATCGAGTCCGGCCAGGCGCGCCGGCCCGCGGCACAGCCACTCTGCCAGCGCTGCGAGTCCGTGCCCGCGCTGGCGGGCCTCCGTCCAGACTACGGGCAGCGTCAACTGAAGCGAGCTAATCCCGCCCCAGGCGCCTAGAAAGTCGCCCGTGGTTGTGCATTTCATTTCCGGCGGCGACGGCGAGTGGTCGCTCGCCACCAAGTTAATCACACCGTCGGCGAGGGCCGCCCAGAGCTGCTCGCGGTTTTCCCGCTCGCGGACCGGTGGGGCGCACTTGAACTCGGTGGCGCGGTCGGGAATTTCCTCGGCCGTGAAAGTCAGATAGTGCGGGCAGGTTTCCACCGTGACCCGCAGGCCGTCGGCCTTCGCGCGGCGCAAAGGCGGGAGCGCGTCGGAGGAGGAAAGGTGGACGATGTGGACGCGAGCGCGGAACTCGCGGCTCAAGCCAAGCAGCAACGCGATCGCCTGGTTCTCGGCCTCGCGCGGCCGCGCCGCAAGCCACGATTCGTACTTGGTGGGGCAGACATTCTTGTCTGCCCGCTGTGTCGCTTCCTCTATAGGTCCCGGCAGCTCCGCGTGCGCCAGCAACGGCACACCCAGCTCGGCCAGTATCGGCAGCGCTTCGCGCAGGTGAGTTTCGCCAACCGGCTCGAACTCGGGCACTCCCGACGGACACAGGAAACATTTGAATCCAAACACCCCGGCGGCAACCAACCGCCGAAGTTCGCCCGCATTCCCCGGCACCACGCCGCCCCAGAAACCCACATCCACCCGGCACTGCCCACGAGCCGCTTCCACTTTGGCCCGGAAGGCTTCCTCGGTAGTCGTGGCTGGGATGCTGTTGAGTGGCATCTCGATAATCGTGGTCACGCCCCCCGCCGCCGCTGCGCGTGTCGCCGACTCGAACCCCTCCCACTCCGTCCGCCCCGGCTCGTTGATGTGCACGTGCGTGTCCACCAAACCGGGCATCACCACCGAGTCACCGGCCTCGAACACGCTCGCGCCAGGCGGAGCCTCGTCGAAGGAGCCGACCTTGACTATCGTCCCGCAGGCGATGTGAACCGCCGCCGGGCCGACGCCCGCTGGAGTCACCACGCGGCGGCTCCGAACAACCGAGGTGGAGTTCATGATCGGCAGCGCTGCAAGAAATCCTCCAGCAGATTCAGGGCCACGCGCCGGCGGTAGCGCGCGCTGGAGCGGAAGTCATCAATGGGAGAAATTTCCTCCGCCAGCGCAGCCTGCGACGCGGCGACACTTTCTGGGCTCACTGTCTGGCCTTCGAGAACCGCTTCCGTTTTCCGGCACCGCAGCACCGTGGGCGCCACGCTGCCGAGCGCCAGGCGGACGTGACCGATTCTGCCGTTCTCCATCACGGCGACCGCCGCGATGCACACCTTGGAAATGGCCTGCGCGCGTCGCGTGCCCACCTTGCGGTAGTAGTGCCGGGACGTCGCCGCCGGACGCGGCAGGCGGAGGCGAGCAATCACTTCCGTCGGCTGCAAGTCCATCTCTTTGTACCCGGTGTGGAAGCGAAAGTAGGGAACCCAGCGGGAGCCGCGCGCCGACAACAACTCAAGCTCGGCATCGTAGGCCAGCAGCGCCGGCGGCGAATCCGCCGCGGGGGACGCGTTGGCAATGTTGCCCCCCAGCGTCCCGCGGTTCTGCGTGGCCACCCCGCCGGTCTCGCGCGCCGCCTGCGCCAGCAGCGGGAATTCTTTCTGCAAGAGGGGATGCCGCAGCACCTCCGTATAAGTGGTCAGCGCGCCTAGCGTGACGAACTCTTTGGCGACTTCGATGCCTTTGAGCTCCCGCAGGTGCCAGAGGCTCAAAAACCTCTTGTGCGCGAGCTGGCCCGCCTGGAGCAACACCATCAAGTCGGTGCCACCTGCAAACGGCCGCCAGCGGCCGGGTTCTTCGGCGAGCAGCGCCAGCGCCTCCGCCAGCGTCGCCGGAGCCACCAGTTCGTAGTCGGGAAGATAAGCTCTCATAGGGCCCCGCCACACCTGCTTGGTTTCTTGTGGCAACCAAACCTGTCAAGAAAACCGTAGGGCAGGCATTCTTGCCTGCCAGTCCGCGGAGCGGACTTTTTCCGGTGCACCACGAAAGACACTCCGTTTACTCGGTGGGGCAGACATTCTTGTCTGCCGGGCGCCGCAGGCGCGGTGTCTTTCGTGGTGGTTGCATTTCTGTCTGTCACGGCGTACCCCTGCTGGCGCGAGCCACCGCTTCAAAAATCTTGGTGTAGCCGGTGCAGCGGCAGAGATTCCCCGCCAGGCCGGCGCGAATTTCCTCCTCGCTGGGCGCGGCCGTTCGCTCGAGAAGATTCACCGCCGCCAGAATCATTCCCGGCGTGCAGATCCCGCACTGCGCGCCCCCGCAGGCGATGAAAGCTTCTTGCACCGCGTGCAACCGCTCGCCTGGCGCCAGGCCCTCGATAGTAGTGATGGCGGCGCCCTCGGCTTGCGCAGCCGGCACCAGGCA
>CAYTXK010000086.1:0-8560 GCA_964441645.1 uncultured Acidobacteriota bacterium | reverse complement strand
CGGTATCGTCCAGGGGCTGGGACGCCAGATTCTCAATCTGAAAACCCAGGTTTGCTTCGGCAAACTCGGGATAAACTTTTCCCGGTACCGCTCTCAAGCTATTTTCGAACTGGCGTCGAAGCTCCTTCCCGGGTAGCATCGCGGCGAAAACAAATCTTTCCCTTCCAAGGGAACTCCAATGGCGCTGCCACCAGAAGGCGCTCCGTTTGCCGGGTGCTTTGCTACCGAGCCGGAAAGGCGCGAGCGCGCCCGGCTGGCCTTCGTCGGCCTGCCCGACGATTCCCAGTCTTCCTACCGCCGCGGCTGCGCCCGCGGCCCCGAGCACATCCGCACTGCCTATAACGACCGCAGCTACAATGCCTCCACCGAATCGGGCGTTGACCTCACCGGCGTCGTGGCTGACCTGGGCGATCTCCCCTCGCAAGCCACCTGGGAGGCCACCGCCAGGCTCTATCGCGATTTTGCCTCGGCTCTCTACCGCCACAAGAAATTCCCCTTCTTCGCCGGCGGCGACCACGCCGTGACCGTTCCCGTGGTTGAGGCGCTGGCCGCCCTCGGCGAGCCCGTTCACGTGGTTCAAATCGACGCCCACCCCGACCTCTATCCCGTCTTCGAGGGCAGCCAGTCCTCTCATGCCTGCGTGGCGGCGCGGCTGCTCGAAATGCCTCACGTCGCTTCCCTCACGCAACTCGGCATCCGCACTCTCAATCCCGCCCAAGCCGAAGTGGCGGAGCGGTTCCGCGAGCGGCTTCGTTGCTTCTTGGCGCGCGACCTGACCGGCGAGCTCCCGCCCTTGGACCACCTCCCGGCTTCGGCGCGCGTTTATCTGACGCTGGACCTCGACGCCCTCGACCCCGCCTTCGCCCCCGGTGTGTCCCACCCCGTCCCCGGAGGTCTCACCTCGCGCCAGGTAATCAACTTCCTTCACCAAGCGACCTGGCAACTGGTGGGGATGGATGTGGTCGAGTTGAACCCGACTCTGGACGTAAACAACCAGACCGCCGTCCTGGCGGCGCGCCTGCTGCACCAGGCGATGGGCTACGCCTCTAAGTAGGTTTGAAGGCGATTGAGGGCGCCCGCCCACAGGGCCTTCATCTGCTCGGCCTGCCGCAGGCTGGCCAACTTGTTGTGCTCCACGGCCACCTGACTCTTGCCGGCGCCGCGAGCGGAGAAATTCACTTCCACACTGGTCTTGCCATCCACCCAGGTAATCCGCAGGGACTTGCGCGGCGTGGCCTTGCGGATGACCAGGCCGGACTTTTTGAGCCAGCGGGCGCGCGCCTTGCCGTCCACCCAGGCCCTCCACAATTTGGCCAACGGGACGGCTACCGTCTTGCTTCGGTTGATGGCGTAGCCTTCGGGACGCTGATATTTCTTCCGCCCGAGACGAGCTCGCTCGTAAGCGACAGTGACCATCTGCTCCCACCAACTGCCCAAGCGGTACTGCTGATGCAGGTGGGCCACAATCTCCCGATGGCTTTTCTTGCGCGCTCCGGCGCGGTCGAGCTGCGTGAACCATGCGCTCCAGCTCTTGCCGGTCCTCGCCTTGACGGCGTCATCGCTAATCCCGGCGGCCTGCCGTTTCATAGGCTAGCTCCTGGCCGGTTTCCCGGCCGCCAGCAAGCGTAAGGATTTCTTAACCCGGGCCGCCCGCGTCTCCTTTTTCTTGGCGCTGGTGATCCAGTCGACGTATTCCTTCCTATGCGACGGGGAAAGCTTCTGGAAGGCAACCCGGGCGCGCGGCGTGCCCGCCAGAACTCGGCGAAAATCGGCTGGCACGCTTACGATGCGCGGCGCCGTATCGGAGGCCATGACCACACGCACAGTGTCGCCGGGCTTGGCCCGGGCGCCTGCCTGCATGGTTTTGTTCACCATCATGGTGTGGGCGCCCCGCCCATCGGGAAAAATGGAGCAGCGGAAGGCGAACCCGTTGATGGTCCCGCGGACGGAGATGCGCGCCCGGCTGCCGAAGGCTTCTTCCACGTTAAGGGGGATTCGGATGTAAACCCAGGCGCCGCTGGGGCCGACACTCTCCAGTCTTACCTTGAACGCCTTCTTCCCTCGTGCTGGCATCGTCGCACCTCCGCGGCCAAGGAATCATACCTCTCTCCCCGCCTGCGAAAAAAGACGCTGGCGAGATTGTTCCCGCGCGGGGCGCGTACTATGCTAGTACCGTTCCAACTAACTTCGTCTAAGCGGACAAGGCTTCTGGCCCGGGGTTATGGGGCTGGCGTATTCGGCGCAACAAGTTGGAACGGCACTAGGGGCACCAAGAGCCATCTCTCCACGCGGAGGGCGCCATGAGAATTGTAGTTACGGGCTCCAGCGGGTTTATTGGTTCGGCGCTGGTTTCTTCCTTTACGTCGGCGGGGCACACGGTAACGCGCCTGGTGCGGCGCGAGCCCAAGGACGGCGAGCTTCTCTGGAATCCGGCGACCAACTCCATTGATGCGGCCGGGCTCGAGGGCCACGACGCCGCCGTGCACCTGGCGGGAGAAAACATCGCCGGCCGCTGGTCCCCGGCCAAGAAAGCCGGCATCAAGGAAAGCCGCGTCAAGGGCACACGCCTGCTGGCCGAGACACTGGCGCGACTCGCAAAAGCGCCCAAGGTTTTGGTCTCCGCCTCTGCCATCGGCTACTACGGCGACCGGGGCGACGCGGTGGTGCGCGAGGACAGCAGCTCCGGCTCAGGCTTTCTGGCCGAAGTAGCGCGCGAATGGGAAGCGGCTACGCAGCCCGCCGCGCTGAAGGGTATCCGGGTCGTCAACTTGCGCATCGGGGTGGTGCTCAGCCCGCGCGGCGGGGCGCTGGCGCAGATGCTGCTTCCTTTCAAGTTCGGCCTGGGTGGGAAGATTGGGACGGGCCGCCAGTACATGAGCTGGATTGCCCTGGATGAACTGCTCCACGTGATTCAGCATGCCTTGGGGACCGAAACGCTCAAAGGCCCCGCGAATGCCGTCAGCCCCAAGCCGGTGACCAACCTGGAATTCACCAAGACCCTGGGCCGCGTGCTGGGCCGGCCGACAATCTTCCCCATGCCGGCCTTTGCCGCGCGGGCTCTCTTTGGGGAAATGGCCGACGAGTTGCTGCTGGGCAGCACGCGGGTCGAGCCCGTGCGCTTGCTCGCCTCGGGTTATCAGTTCCGCTATCCCGACCTCGAGGGCGCGCTGCGCCACCTGCTGAAAAAATAAGACTCGCTTCGCTTCTAGTGGTGGTAGGCCGGAAGGTGGTCCGGGTCGTAGTGCAGCAGCGGGAAGACGCGGCTGAAGGCGTAGTAACAAAGTAAAACCAGCGCCGCGAAACCGGCGGTAACAGCAACCTCGAGCCAACCGAGCGGGAGTTCCTGCTCGTGCCAGACTGAAGGCACGACCAGTAGGTAGCGATCGAGCCACATTCCCACGAGAATCACGCCCGCCACACCCGCCAGTAGGGCCGGCTTTGTTTTTACGCTGCGGCTGAGCAGGAGGCAGAAGGGCAACAGCAGCGAAGTCAGAAGAAAAGCCAGCGAAAGCCAGGGCCAGGGCGGATGGCCCGGCTCCTGGTAGCTGCGCACAATGACAAATTCAATCTCGTGCGGCAGGTTGCCATACCAGATGGGCAGGTACTGCGAAAAGAAAAGCATCCCGTGGAACATGCAGAAGCCAAACAGTAACTTCCCGATGGGGTGAAGGTAGGGAGAGGCGAGCGCGGCTCGCTCCGGCCCGCGGCGAAAAAATAAAACGCTGAGAACCCCGAGCCAGGCCAGCCCCGCATACACCGCCCCGAAAAAGAAATACCCTCCGAGTAAGGTGCTGTACCAGTGTGGATCGAGCGGTTGCACTAGATCGAAGGCCAGCAAGCTGAAAACCAGGGCGTAGACAACGAACAGCACCGGCGCCAGCCGTGTCAGCATTCGGCCGGAGCGTTCCTGCTCCGCCTCGATCCCGAGCCAGCCGCGCAAGTAAGCGGGCGCGACGCCTTTCCGGCCCGCCTGTTCCCAGCGGGCACCAGCGAAGGGCCGCAGGCGGTAGAAGGCCACCACGCTGGAAAGCACTAACAACGCCAACAAACTCAAACCATCGCGCGTGAACACAAATCCCGGCGCCATCCAAGCCGCGCGGTGCTCCGGCCGGGAAAAAGCTGACGCCCGCCAGCGCCACCCCTTGAAAAACTTTCCCCCAAATGGAATTGGTCACGTGCCAAATGCCGACCAGCACCACTCCCGCCACCGCCAGGCCGGACCAGAAGAGATAGTTGACCAGGTAAATCTGCCAGGCGCGCAACGGCTCTTCGCCCGCGACCCCGCGCAGAAAGGAAACCGCCCCCACCAGCGCCACCACGGCCAGAAGACCGACAAGGCTGCGCGGCCAGTTAGCGACGGAAGTCTCCGCCGCGGTCACTTCCCTGCTCCCAAGGTGCGGACGTAGAGCGCCAGCCGCCAGCGTTCTTCGGGCGTCAGCCGGTCGTAGTAGGCCGGCATCAAACCAAATCCTTGCCGCATGGTGTGATAGAGCGCGCCATCGCTCAACGCCAGCACACGCGCACTCGTTAAGTCAGCCGGCACCAGGGCGCCGCCGGCCACGGGGCCGTTTCCGCGCCCTTCTGCGCCGTGGCAGACCAGGCAATAAGTTTCAAAGAGCTCCTGGCCGTGCGCGAGGGTTTCGTGGTTAGCCGGAACCGGGTTGCGGAGCGTGCGCTCAGCCACCGGGCGCGTCATAGGGGCCTCGCTCGCCACCGCCACTGCCCCGGGGGGCGGCGTAAACAACTGCTGCTGCGGCCGGATAAACATCTGCACCACCAGGTCGTGCGACCACGGCCAGGCCCACAGGGCCTCCACCGCCAGCAGACCCAGCACGATTGCCAGCAGAGGCCGCCTAAGCTTCGACAACCCGCACCTCCTCGGCTCCTGCCTGCTCCAGCAAACGCTTCACCTCCGCCCGGCGCCCGGCCTCGCAGGGAACGAACAGGCCGAAACGGTCGTCGGAAAACGCCGGGTCGTAGGGCTCAGCCGTCTTCCAGTTCGGCAAGCGGGAATGAATCAGGAAACCCGCCATGGTCGCCAGGGCGCCGAACAGCACCGTCAACTCAAACCCAACGACGAAGTAGGCCGGCCACGAATCCACCGGCTTTCCGCCCACGAGAAACGCCATGCGGTGCATGCTGCGCCCGGTGATGGTGGCTAGCGCAATTCCGATGAAGGTGCCGGCGATCGCCCCCACCAGCGAATAGATGCGCACCGGGCTTGGCCGGGGGTAAATGGCGTCGAGGATTTCATGGCGCGGAACAGGCGAAATCACGCGCAGAGGACGGAACGAGGCCTCGAGCTGGCGGTAAGCGCCCATGGTGGTGTCCAAGTGGGCGAAAATGCCCAGCAGGCCGCCCGGTCGTGTCCCGTTCACGCGTGCTCCTCGCCTCGCAGCGGCGGCGGCAGAGCTTCTTTCACTTCCATGATGGAAACCGTGGGGAAAATCTTGGCGAAAATAAAAAACAAGGTGAAAAACCAGAAGAAGCTGCCCACCAGGATGCCGGCCTCGACCCAGGTGGGCCGGTAGCTCGTGACCCAGGTGGAAGGGTCATAGTCGTGCATCAGGGACACGGCGATGATGACGAAGCGCTCCAGCCACATTCCCACGTTGACCAGCACGCAAATCACGATCAGCCCCCACATGCTGCGACGCACCCGCCGGAAGAAAAACAGCAGCGGCAGAAGACAGTTAAACAGCACCATCCCCCAGAACATGTAGCCGAGCGGCCCCAGGGCGCGGTTCACGAACGCCGACCACTCCGCTTCCACCCCGGAATACCAGGCCACGAAAAACTCGATACCGTAGGCGTAGCCGATAATCAGCGAGGTGACGATCATCAGCTTGGCCATGTTCTCGAAGTGCTCGGTGCGCAGATAGTCGTAGAGATTGAAAATGCGGCGCAGGGGAAAGAGCAGCACGATGACCATCGCCAGGCCGGAATGGATGGCGCCGGCCACGAAATAGGGGGCAAAAATCGTGCTGTGCCAGCCGGGGACGACGCCCATGGTGAAGTCCCAGGACACCACGCTGTGCACGGAAATGACCAGCGGCGTGGCAAAGGAGGCGAAAAACAAGTAGGCGCTGTTGAAGTGCCGCCACTGGCGGTCGTTGCCGCGCCAGCCGAGCGAGAGCGCGGTGTACAGCCGGCGTCGCCAGCCGGTGGCGCGGTCGCGAATGGAGGAGAGGTCGGGAATCAAGCCGAGAAAGAGAAACATCGAGCTGACGGTCAGGTAGGTGCTCACCGCAAAGACGTCCCAAATGAGGGGCGAGCGGAAGTTCGGCCACAGCAGCCGTTGGTTGGGGTACGGCATCAGCCAGTAGAAGTACCAGGAGCGGCCAAGGTGAATCAGCGGAAACAGGCCCGCGGTCAGCACGGCGAACACGGTCATCATTTCGGCGCTGCGATAAATCGGAGTGCGCCAGCGCGCCCCGAACAAATACAGAATCGCCGAAATCAGTGTGCCGGCGTGCCCGATGCCCACCCAGAAAACAAAGGTGGTGATGTAAACCGCCCAGCCCACGGGGATGGACTTGCCCGACATCCCCATGCCTCGATAGATTTGCGTAAATTCGGAGAAGGCGAAGAACCCTACTCCCAGCAGCAGAAAACCCAGAACGACCCAGTAGGTCCGGCCGGGAGTCCCGAGCGTCTTCAGCAAGTCGCGGTTGACGCGGCTGTAAGTCAGTTCGGGCACGAGCGCAGCTCCTAGCTCCCTTCCGGCGGATGCACAACCCGCTTCAAGTACGTGACCGCCGGCTCGGTGTTCACTTCTTCAAGCACGCGGTAGCGCCGCGTGTCTTTCGCCAGGCGCGCGACGCGGCTCTCGGGGTCTTTCAGGTCGCCGAAGGTAATGGCGCTCGCCGGGCAGCTCTGCGCGCAGGCGGGCGTAATCTCGCCGTCACGCACCGCCCGGGCGTCATCCTTGGCGTGGTCCTTGCCTTCGCGGATGCGCTGCACGCAGAAGGTGCACTTCTCCATAATGCCTTTCGAGCGCACCGAGACATCCGGGTTCAGCTGCAGGTCGAGCGGAGCCACGAAAGCGAAGTCGGAATTGCTGCCGTAATCAAACCAGTTGAAGCGGCGCACCTTGTAGGGACAGTTGTTCGAGCAGTAGCGCGTGCCCACGCAGCGGTTGTAGACCTGGACGTTGAGCCCTTCGGGGTTGTGGTAGGTGGCGTAGACGGGGCAGACGGCCTCGCAGGGCGCCTCGTCGCACTGCTGGCAGAGCATGACCAGGAAGCGCGCATCGGGGTAATCACCGCCCGCGGCGGCGGGCTCGTAGTAGCGCTCCAGGCGAATCCAGGCCATGTGGTGCCCGCGGTCAACTTCGTGCGGCCCGACCACGGGAATGTTGTTTTCGGCGTAGCAGGCGGCGATGCAAGCGTTGCAGCCCACGCAGGCGTTGAGGTCAATCGCCATGCCCCAGCGGTGCTTTTCGTGTTTGTGGGCCGGGTCGCGGTAAATCTTCGGCAGATGGGCTTCTTCCTTGTGAGCCTCGGCGGGATGAGTAAGCTCGGCCAGCGAAATCACCTGCGCGAAGCCGCGCCCGTGCTGGCTGTTTTCGTGCTGGGTCTTAGCGAGCGGGCGGTTGATGGCCAGCTTCTCGACCCGCACGCGCGTTCCGGCCCACAGCCGCCCGCCGGAATCGCCGTCGGCTTCCCCGGAAAGCAGACGCAGCGGATTCGCGCCCCGTTCTTTGGCGTAGCGTCCGTATTCGGTGTGCCCCTGGCCGAGCGGAATGGCCAGAGCCTCGGGGCGCACTCCTTCGCTGAGTTGCGCCGGCAGCTCGAGCCAGCCGTGCTCGGAGGTGATCTTCAACAGGTCGCTGTCCTCGACGCCCAGCCTCGCCGCGGTTTGGGGATGGATTTCCACCCAGGCGTTCCAGGTGACTTTCGTCATCGCTTCGGGGATTTCTTGCAGCCACGGCCGGTTGGCCCCGCGGCCGTCGAAGAGTTGCGCGGAGGGATAGACGACCAGCTCGAACTCGTTGGAGCTGGCCGGGCCGGGAGGGGCGGGGAAAGGAAACTGCCAGGCCGAGGGGGTCACCGTCAAACGCCGTTCAATCGCAGACGCCCAGAAGCCGCCGTTTTCGACCGCCTGGCGCCAGAATTCCTCGAAGTCTTGCCGCGGCGCCTGCCGCTGATGGTGCGCTCGCCACTCGGAACGCAAATACTGGTAAAAACTCTCAAAGCGGAAGCGCGCCGCCAGCTCAGGAGCCACGCGGTCGCCGATAGAAAGTAGCACGTCCGGCGTGGGCTTGGTGTCGAAGACCGGCTGCATGGCCGGCTGCACCAGGCCGTAGACCCCGGCGCGCGGCTGGTAGTCTTCCCAGCGCTCGAGCGGCGTGTGGTCGGGCAGAACCAGATCGCAGGCCGCGGTGGTCTCATCGAGGTAACTGGAGAAGCTGACTTTGAAAGCCACCTGCGCCATGGCCGCGTCGAAACCGGCACGGGCGGGCAAGGTGAAGAGCGGGTTGGCGTGGCGAACCAGCAAGACCAGCACTTCCTCGCGCTTCATCGCCTCGACCAGCTTGAGCATTTCGTCATAGGGGGCG
>CAYTXK010000085.1:5881-8608 GCA_964441645.1 uncultured Acidobacteriota bacterium | reverse complement strand
CCTCGAAGGGGCGACGCTGAAAAACCTCCTGGTGAGCGGCCCGGTGGCGCTGGAAGCGGCGCTGGCCTGGGGCGCGGAGCTGGCCGACGGCCTGGCGGCGGCGCACGAAGGCGGCGTCGTGCACGGCGAACTGACCCCGGCCAAAGTCTTCGTCACCCAGGAAGGCACGGTGAAGCTGCTCGATCCGGGCCTGTGGCGGCTGGCGGTCCCCACCGGCGTTGACTTGAGCCAGGAAGCGAACCTCGAGCAAGCGCACCTGCCGGCGGTGACGGTGGCGGCGCTGGCCCCGGAACAAATTGCCGGCAACGAGCCGGACGCGAGCAGCGACATCTTCGCCCTGGGAGCGCTGGTTTATCAGATGGTGACCGGCCACAATCCTTTCCTCGAACCCAGCCTGATGGACACCATGTACTGCGTGCTGCGGCGCGCGCCGGAGCCGGTGAGCCAGCTTGTTCCCCAAGCGCCCCCAGCGCTCGATGCTGTGCTGGCCAAAGCCCTGGCCAAGGAACCGGAGAAACGCTACAGCACGGCCAGCGAGCTGGCCGCCGCCCTGCGGGCCGTGGCCGCCGGCGAGGAAGTGCAGCGCCCGGAGATGCCGGCGCCGCCGGAAGAGGCCGCAGCGGTGCCGGCGAAGCGGATGGGCTGGCCCTTGTGGATTGCCCTGGGCGGACTGGGAGTGGCGCTGGTAATTTGGCTTGTTTACCTTGCCCTCACCCGGCCCTAGGCGGCCAGAGCTATTTCCCGAGGAAGTTCGTATTTCGTTGATTTGGTCAGGCCAGGCAGTCTGCATCCTGTGGGTAGTGGCCGAGTGCCCAGGGCGGCCAAAACCACATCCCCCTGCTACGATGCCTGCGAGTCAAGGCCCTCCGCTGCAGTATTGATTTCCTTTGTGCATCGGTCCGGAAACACGGCTGCGCAGGCCGGAAAAACTCCCACCATGAAATTTAATTGATTTTATTATGGTAAGTAGGGGATGGTAAGGAGCAGATTAACCGTTTTCCTGGCGGGAGGGAAAGGAGAGAAATGGGACCGCTATCGCAGTTCATCCAGCGCCATTACCGGCATTTCAATGCCGCTGCCCTGTTGGACGCCGCGGAAGCCTACCGAGAGTTGCTGCAGCGGGGCGGAAAGATGTTCCTGACGATGGCCGGGGCGATGAGCACCGCGCAACTGGGGTTGTCTCTCGCCGAGATGATCCGCCGCGACAAGGTTCATGCGATCTGCTGCACGGGCGCTAACCTGGAGGAGGACCTCTACAATTTGGTGGCCCACGACCACTATGAGCGCATTCCCCGCTACCGCGAGCTCACACCCCAAGACGAACAGGCGCTGCTCGAGCGCCACCTGAACCGCGTCACCGACACCTGCATCCCGGAATTAGAGGCCATGCGCCGGCTGGAGTCCGTCGTCATCGAGGCGTGGAAAGCTGCCGACCAGAAAGGCGAGCGCCACTTCCCCCACGAGTACCTCTATCGGGTCTTGCAGGCCTGCCAGCTGAAACAGTATTACCAGATTGACCCGAAAGACAGCTGGATGGTGGCCGCGGCTGAGAGGAAACTCCCCCTGTTTGTGCCCGGCTGGGAAGATTCGACGCTGGGGAACGTCTTCGCCGCCTACTGCATCAATGGCGCCATCAAGAATCCGGGAACAGTGCGCTCCGGCATCGAGTATATGATCGAGCTAGCCGACTGGTACGCGAAGACTTCCGCTCAAACCCCGATAGGCTTCTTCCAGATTGGCGGCGGGATCGCCGGAGACTTCCCCATCTGCGTTGTGCCCATGCTACACCAGGACTTGAAGCGCCCAAACGTGCCCCTGTGGGCCTACTTCTGCCAGATCAGCGATTCCACCACTAGCTACGGATCGTATTCTGGCGCGGTGCCGAACGAAAAAATCACCTGGGGCAAGCTGGGCATAGATACGCCCAAGTTCATCATCGAATCTGACGCCACCATCGTCGCGCCCCTCGTCTTCGCCTATGTGCTGGGCTGGTAGTGAGAGGCAATCCCGCCCTGAGTAGAAAGGCTGATCGGAATGCCAAGGTTCTGGCTGGACTTCGTATCGCCGTCGGCGCCCTTTTTCTCATTTTCGGCCAATACAAAGTCTTTGGCGCACAGTTCACTCTCGGCGGCGGATTCCAATTCTGGATCAACCGCTTCCTCGAGCGCGGCGCCTATCCATTTATGGTTCCGGTTCTCCGAGATTTCGTTCTGCCCCATGGGACCGCGATCGCGTTCTTGGTGGCCTACGGCGAGCTGGCGATTGGCTTGGGGCTCGTGCTCGGTCTCTGGATCCGCCCGGCAAGCCTGTGCGGAATGATCTATATGCTCGCACTCCTGTTTTCCTCGAATTATCCGGGTCCGCCGGCGGCCTTCTGGCAGTACTTTGGCGCCGCCCTAGATCATCTGGTGCTCGCCCTGTGCTTCGCCGCCCTGGCGCTAGCCGATGCCGATCAAGTCCTCTCCGTCCATTCCTACCTTCGTAGACGTCGGTCTGCGACGCAATCCACTTACCGCCGGCGTGACCGAGCAACTATTGCTTTCCTTCCGGGTTGAATTTCGGTAGGGTGAGAGAGACGAGTGTGCAGAAGCCTGTGGTCCGCAAGCGCTTCCTACCCTTCCTGATTGTCCTCTTGTTGTTTTCTGCTGTGGCGGCGGCGCAGGAACCCGACCCGGCCGACCAGCCTCCAAAGACCGCCGCCTCGGCCTCGGAGCCGGAAGCGAAAAC
>CAYTXK010000085.1:3908-5871 GCA_964441645.1 uncultured Acidobacteriota bacterium | reverse complement strand
CTGGGGCGGTGGCGCAGGAGCCGGAAGCGGCGGCCAAGCCGGAGCCAAAAAACGCGGCCGCGGAGACGGAAGCGAAAACCGTCACCATTCCGACGGGGACGCGCTTGCCGCTGGTGTTGCAGAACACGGTCAACACCAAGACGACTGAGGTGGGAGATTCGCTATACTTCGAGAGCGTGTACCCGGTGGTAATCAACAACCGCATTCTGATTCCGGTGGGGAGTTTCGTGCGCGGCACGGTGACGCAGGTGAAGCGGCCGGGGCGGGTGAAAGGGCGGGGCGAGATGCACGTGCGCTTCGATGAGCTGACCCTGCCCAACGGCTACACGGTCAAGTTGTACGCCAGCCTGGCGACGACGGGCGCGCGGCAGAAGGAAGAGGTGGAGCGCGGCGAGGGCGGCATCAAGAGTGACTCCACCAAAGGGCAGGACGTCACCACCATCGGGGCTACCACGGCCGCGGGTGCGGGCATCGGGGCGGCGACCGCGGGCGGCGGCAAAGGGGCCGGCATCGGCGCTGCTGTAGGGGCGGCTGCCGGCCTGGTGGCAGTGCTGCTGACGCGGGGGCGGGAGCTGGAGTTGCCGCGCGGCACGACGGTGGACATTGTCTTCGACCGCCCGCTGGAGCTCGACGCGGCCATCGCGCGCTTCGAGTGGACGGGCAGGCCCTCGGCGCTGCCGGCCCCGCCGCTCTAGGTTTTCGCGGCTCCCTTCTCATTCATTAGCACTTCCAAGTAGCGGCGAGGAACGCTGCTTGTCGGCGTTCCTCGCCGGTCTATTGGAAAGGCCGACGACGAGCTGGGAAGCGCCTTCGTCGCCGCTACCACTTCTGCTTGGCGGTGTTTGTGCTTTAGGCGATAATCCGGCGTCTTATCAACTTCGTCAGAAGGATTTGCAGGCAGGCGATGGCCAAAAAGAACGGCGAAAAAGGGCAGGCGGGAAGGATTCTGCTGGGCCTGGGGGTGGGTGCCCTGGGGGGCGTGCTCATAAACTCGTTCTTTGGTGTGACGCCGTGGCTGGAGTGGACGGTGAAGAACATCACGCAGGTCGCCGGGCAGATGTGGCTGCGGGCGCTGATCATGATTGTGGTGCCCCTGGTTTTTGCTTCGCTCACGCTGGGTGTGGCCGGGCTGGGGGACATCCGCAAAGTGGGCCGCATCGGACTGAAGACCGTGGCGTATTTCCTCATCACCACCGCCATTGCCGCGGCGCTGGGTTTGTTCCTCGTGAACACACTGCAGCCGGGCGCGGGGCTGCCGGTGGAGACGCGGGAGGAATTGCTGGCGCGGTTCGGCGGCCAGGCGAAGCAGGCGGCGCAGCAGGCCGGGCAGACGCGCTTCGGCATCGAACTGCTGGTCAACATCGTGCCGCGCAATCCGGTGGCAGCGGCGGCGCAGATGGACATGCTGGCTTTGATTTTCTTTTCGCTGCTCTTCGGCGCCGCGCTGGGCGTGCTGCCGGCGGCGCGGGCGAAGCCGCTGGTGGGGGCGCTCGAAGGACTGGGCGACGTGGTGGTGGTCATCATCGGCTGGGTGATGAAGCTCGCGCCCTACGGGGTTTTCGCTTTGATCTTCAGCGTCACGGCGCTCTTCGGCTACGACATCCTGCGCAAGCTGCTGTGGTTTGTGCTGACGGTTCTCTTAGGGCTGGCGATTCACTTCTTCGGCGTCTTTTCGCTGCTGGTGCGTTTCTTGGGGAGAATGGACCCGCTGGTGTTTTTCTCCCGCACCAAGACCATTGTGGTCACGGCCTTCTCGACCAGCTCCTCGAACGCCACGCTGCCCACCACAATGGCGGTGAGCGAGCACGAGCTGGGGATTCCGCGCGAGGTTTGCGGATTCGTGCTGCCACTGGGCGCGACCATGAACATGCACGGCACTGCCCTGTTCGAGGGTGTGACGGTGCTGTTTATCGCGCAAGTGTTCGGCCTCGAGCTGAGTTGGGGACGCAGCTCCTTGTGCTGG
>CAYTXK010000085.1:0-3898 GCA_964441645.1 uncultured Acidobacteriota bacterium | reverse complement strand
CCGCCGGCGTGCCCAGCGGCTCGATTCCCTTGCTGATGACCGTGCTGGCGGTGGTGGGGCTGCCGCCGGAAGCGATTGCCCTGGTGCTGGGCGTGGACCGCATCCTGGACATGTGCCGCACCACGCTCAACGTGATGGGCGACGTCACCGCCGCGCTTTACATCGCCCGCAGCGAAGGCTACACACTGGCGGCACCGAGTGCGGCGCCGGCAAAAGTTTAGTCGTAGACATATCGGAGAAGCGAAATCGGCGCCCGGATGCGGTTTTCTGCGTATAATCCGGCCCCACTTCACGGACAGGAGGAAACCATGAGTCTGCGCGTGCGTGTGCCGCTGGCAGTGGGGCTGGTGCTGGCCCTGTCGGTCGCCGCCAGCCCCGCCGAGGTCAGCCCCCACAAGAAAGCGGCGGTGGAGTCGATCGAAAAATACCGACCCGACATGGTGACGCTGAGCGATCAGGTCTGGCGCTTTGCCGAGACGGCGCTGCGAGAGACGAAATCCTCGAAGCTGCTGGCCGACTATGCCGAAAAGCAGGGGTTCAAGGTGAGGCGTGGAGTGACGGGGATGCCGACGGCGTTCATCGCTACCTTCGGCGACGGCCGACCCGTTATCGGAATTCTCGGCGAGTACGACGCCCTGCCCGGCCTCTCGCAGAAAGCCCAGCCGCAGAAGGAAGCTCTCGAGCCGGGGGCGCCCGGGCACGGCTGCGGGCACAACCTGTTTGGGGTGGCCAGCCTGGGCGCGGCCATGGCGATCAAAGAATTGATCGCGGCGGGCAAATTGCAGGGCACGATTCGTTACTACGGCACCCCGGCGGAAGAATCCATCGGCGGCAAGGTTTATATGGCGCGCGACGGGCTCTTCAAAGACGTGGACGTGGCGCTGGCCTGGCATCCGGCGGATGAGATACGAGCCGATACCGACAGCTCGCAAGCCATCGTGGACTTCGTCGCCGAGTTCAAAGGCCGGGCGGCGCATGCGGCCTTCGATCCTTGGAACGGGCGCAGCGCGGTGGACGGTTTGGAGGCGCTGACCCATGGGCTGAACCTGATGCGGGAGCACATCAAGCCCACGATGCGCATCCACTACACCATCGTTAAGGGGGGCGACGTCCCCAACGTGGTGCCGGAGTACGCCAAGCTCTGGTGTTGGGTGCGGGACTCGAAGCGCGCGGGGGTCGAGGAGCTGTTGGCGCGCATCCGGCCGATGGTAGAAGGCGCCGGGCTGATGGCGGGCGTGGAGTCGAAGATGACCATTCAATCGGGTGACTACGAAATCCTGGTCAACATGCCGGGCGAACGGGCCGTCCATCGCAACCTGGAGTGGCTGGGGCCGATTACCTACACGTCGGAGGAAGAGGAGTTCGCGCGCGCCATCCAGCGGGCGACGGGCAAAGAGGAGAAAGGGCTTGACGGGCGCGTGCAGCCCTTCGAGGACCCGCCGCGCTCCGATCCTCGGGGCGGCTCGACCGACGTGGGCGATGTGAGCTGGGAGGCGCCCACCTTGCACATGTCAGTGACAACCGCGCCCAAGGGAACGCCGTGGCATTCTTGGCCGGTGGTGGCTTCGGGCGGGACCTCCATCGGGCACAAAGGGATGCTCTTCGCCGCCAAAGCGCTGGCGGCGACGATGGTGGATCTCTTCGAAGATGCCAACCTGCGGCAGGCAATTCGGGCTGAGTTCGAGGAGAAAACCAAGGGGTTCGTCTACCAGCCTTATGTTCCCGACGGCCCTCCCCCGGTGCCGAAGGAGTAGAGCTCGGCCCTCGAATCGGAAATTCGCAAGTCACCGGCCAGCGGTCAGCGTTGCGGGAGGAAGCGAAGGGGTGAGAAAGGCTCGAGGGGAATAGAAGGGGCGCGGCCCAGAATCACCTCGGTCATCAACTTCGCTGTGATGGGCGCGAGTAGGATGCCGTTGCGGAAGTGCCCGGCGGCCACCAAAAAATTCTCGATGTCGGTGGCCCCCAGAATGGGAAGGTGATCCGGAGTGTCGGGCCGCAGGCCGGCCCAGGCGCTCTCGAAGGGCAAGCCCGCCACCGCCGGGACGATTTCGCGCCCGGCGGCGAGCAGCCGCCGCAGGGATTCGGGCGTCACACTTTTCTCGTAACCCGCGTCTTCCATAGTGCTGCCGAGGAGCAAGCGGGCGCCTGCCTCGCCGGCGACGCGGTGGCGGCGCGGCACGATGTAGCCGCGCGGTGAGCGCACGATGTGGCGGAGGAGCGACGCCTCGCCGCGCACCGCCAGCACCCCGCGGGCGCGGGCGGACTCAACCACCAGCTCGCGGACTTCCACGCCCGTCCGAAAGACCACCCCCGCGCGACCAGCGGCTTCCACCAGCGCTTCGACTAGCCGGCGGTTGTCCACTTGATGATCGTCACGCAAGTAGGCGGCCGCCGAGACGGCTTCTGAAAGGGCCGGCTCGAGGCGCCGCGCTTCGGGGCTCGAAAGGCGCTCGCCGGGCAGGGCGTCTAGCTCGCGGGCTTCCAAGTCGCTAAAGGCCAACTGTAGAGTGCCTTCGGTGCGATGGCCGACGTCGATCGGGCTGAGTTCGCGCAGGCGAGCCAGCCAGCCGGGGTAAAGGGCAGCGCTGGCCCGAGCCAGTGCCGTCAGAGGGTTGTCCTGATGGAATTCGCCCGTCGGCGCCAGCATGCCCGCGGCCGCCCAGGTGGCTTCCCGGCCGGGCTGGCTGCGCTCCACGACCGTGACGGAAAGCTTCGCCAGCGCCAACTCCAAGGCCAGTGAGCACCCGATAACGCCGGCGCCGATGATGAGAATGTCTTTGGGTGGCATAAGAGAACGCCAGTAAGTGTAGCAAACATCTACAAGGGCCCGATGCACGGATAATCTATTTTGGGAATTCCTCCCATTTTGGTATTATTAGAAGGAGGGCAGGCTGGCGAAAGCAATGGTGAAATCTCCTATGTAATTGATTTCACAGATGATTATCGGATTTTCATAATGGAACGGGACGTGCTTTGTTCATGGGCAGCGCTCGCTGGGTTGGCGGGCTAGTTGTGAAAGGGGGGAAAAGCGATGGCGCGCACAGGCGGGAACGTAACGACTGGTGGGGCAAACGTGGTGGCCGGTGGGATCAGCTCAAGCAATGGACGGCCGGTGTTGCTGGTAGTGGACGACGACAAAATAATCTCGGCGCTGTGCCGGGACGTGGCGCGCACGCTGGGCTTAGCGGTGACGGAGGCGACGAACGCGGCCCAGGCGCTGGAGATTGTGGAGCGGCAGCAGGTGGACCTGGTGCTGGTGGACCTGCGCCTGCCGCAGACGGGAGGGATGGAGCTGCTGGAGCGGCTCAAGCAGGATCACCCGCACATCGAAGTGGTGCTGATGACGGCCTACGGGTCGATCGAGGTGGCGGTGGAAGCCATCAAGCGCGGCGCCTACGACTATCTCGCCAAGCCGTTTCACGTGGATGACCTGCGCGCCAAGCTGCAACACGTGCTCAAGCAAGTGGAGCTCTCCGAGGAAAACCGCCTGTTGCGGGAGCAGGTGCGCGGCCAGCCGGGATTGGGGGGTCTGGTGGGGACTTCGCCCAAGATGCAGCGGGTCTACAAGCTCATCCTCAAAGTGAGCCAGAGCCACCACCCGGTTCTGATTCTGGGGGAGAGCGGGACGGGGAAGGAGCTGGTGGCGCGCTCGATTCATTTCTCGGGCCCGCTGAAAGACAAGCCCTTTGTGCCGGTGGATTGCGCCGGGCTGGTGCCGACGCTGATCGAGAGCGAGCTTTTTGGCTACGTCAAAGGGGCCTTTACGGGAGCGATGCGCTCGAAGACGGGCTTGCTCGAGGCGGCGAGCGGCGGCACGCTTTTTCTCGATGAAATCGCGGAGTTGCCGCCCGACCTGCAAGCCAAGCTGCTGCGCGCCCTCCAGGAGAAAGAGGTAAAG
>CAYTXK010000084.1:0-8608 GCA_964441645.1 uncultured Acidobacteriota bacterium | reverse complement strand
CCGAGAGCCTTTTCCCGGATGGCGAGCGCGCGCTCATAGAACGCTTCCGCGTCCCCGTAGGCGCCCTGCTCGTGGCAGAGCAGCGCCAGGTTGACCAATACCGTGGCCACCTCCGGGTGCTCGCGCCCCAGGGCCTTCTCGCGGATGGCGAGCGCGCGCTCGAACAGTGGCCGCGCCCGCGTGAAGCGTCGCTGAGAGCGGTACACCTCCCCCAGGTTGTTCAAAACCGCGGCGGTGGCCGGGTGCTCAGGCCCCAGGGTTTTCTCGCGTAGGGCGAGAGCGCGCTCCAGGAAAGCCTCGGCCTCGTTAAATCGGCCCCTATCAAGCAGGAGTACGCCCAGGTTGCTCAACGCCGTGGCGGTCTCCGGATGCTCAGCCCCCAAGGTTTTTTCGCGAAGGGCGAGCGCCTGCCGCAAATACCCTTCCGCCTGCGGGTAATCCTTCTGCTGGTGAAGGAGCTGGGCCAGGTTATTGAGCACCGTGGCCAGCTCGGCGGGCGCTCGCCCCGGGGCTTTCCCCAGCAGCGCCGCCGCCTGCTCAAAAAGCGCCCGGGCCCGCTCCGCGTGACCCTGAGCCTGATGCAAGAGGGCCAGGTTGTTCAAGGTGGTGGCCAGGCGCGTGTCCTGGGGGCCGGCCTTTTTTGCTTCTTCCAAAGCTGCCAGGTAGAGCTTTTCGGCTTCGGCGTAGTCGCCGCGCTGGTAAGCCTGCGTGGCCGCGGCCATGGTTTTGTCCCAGGCGGATTCCTGGACTTCCTGGATGGCGGCCGCCGCTACGGCTACAGCCAGCCAGAGGGCTACTAGACCGATGCCCCGGGCTGGCCGCCCCGGCCGCAAATCAATTCTCTTGCGCACGGCACCCACTCTGGCCATTGCGTTCAGTTGCTTTGCCGTTATTATAGCAACTGCCTTTCAATGTTCCTGAATTTACGAGGCCCAGTGCGGAAAAAGCCGCTGCGTCTTATGGCTCTCGTTGTGCTGGCGGAGTCGCTCCTACTCGCCGCGCAGGAGCCGCTGCCGCCGCTGATGGCCATTCGTTTTGCCGACGTCGGCGCCAAGGCAGGCCTCAGCGTTCTCAACCTGTGCGGGGGCGCGCGCAAGGACTACCTGGTGGAAATCGCCTGCGGCGGCGCGGCTTTCCTCGACTACGACAACGACGGCGATCAGGACGTGGTGATTGTCAACGGCTCGACCTTCCCGAGCTTTCATCGGGGCGGCGACCCCCTGCTCACGCTCTACGCCAACAACGGCAAGGGCAAGTTCGCCGACGTCACCGCCCGCGCCCGCCTGGCCAGCAAGGGCTGGGGGATGGGGGTCTGCGCGGCCGATTACGACAACGACGGCTTCGAGGATTTCTACGTCACCGCCTACGGCCCCAATGTCCTTTTCCACAATCAGGGCGACGGCACCTTTGCCGACGTCACCGCCCGCGCCCGCGTCGGCGACGCCCGCTGGAGCACGGGCTGCGCCTTTGGCGACTACGACCGCGACGGCTGGGTGGACCTCTACGTCGCCAATTACGTCCGCGAGGACGACCGCACCACGCCCACCCATACCTCCTTCTGCCAGTACATGGGAATGGAAGTGCTCTGTGGGCCGCGGGGTCTGCCCGGCGAGGCGGACGTGCTCTATCGCAATAACGGCGACGGCACCTTCACCGACGTCACCGAAGCCGCCGGCCTTCACGACCCCGGCCACTACGGCTTTGGCGTGTTGTTCACCGATTTGGACAACGACGGCTGGCCGGACATCTACGTGGCCAATGATTCCAACCCCAACTTTCTCTTTCGCAACCAGCGCGACGGCAGCTTCCGGGAAGTAGCCCTGGAGGCCGGCGCCGCCCTCAGCGAAGAGGGGCGGGCGCAGGCGGGCATGGGAGTGGAGGCGGGCGACTACAACCACGACGGCTGGCTCGACCTCATCGTCGCCAACTTCTCCCAGGACTACAACACCCTCTACCAGAACAACGGCGACGGCACTTTTCGCGACGTCAGTTCCGGGGCCGGGCTGGTCGAGTCCTCCTTACCCTACCTGGCCTGGGGCATTGCCTTCGCCGACCTGGACAACGACGGCTGGCTCGACCTCGTGGTCGCGAACGGCCACATCTACCCCGAGATTGATCACTTCCCTCTGGGCTCGACCTTCTTAGAGCGCAATCTCCTCTATCAAAACCTCGGCAACGGGCGCTTTCGCGAAGTCGGGCAAGCCCTCGGCGGCCCCTTCCACGTCGCCAAATCCAGCCGGGGCCTGGCGGTGAGCGACTACGACAACGACGGTGACCTGGACTTGCTCATCATCGAGCTCAACGACCGTCCCACCTTGCTCCGCAACCAGGGAGGCAACCGGAGGCCCTGGGTGACGCTGCGGCTGCGCGGGACGCGCAGCAACCGCGACGCCCTCGGGGCCCGCGTCCGCCTCACCGCGGCCGGCCGGACGCAGACGGCCGAGGTCCGCAGCGGCGGCAGCTACCTCTCCCAGCACGACAAGCGCCTGCACTTCGGGTTGGGCGAGGCCCGTCAGGTTGATCGGCTGGAAGTGCGCTGGCCCAGTGGTCAGGTGGAGGTTTTCGAGAAGTTGCCCGCCAATCAGTTTTTCCTTCTCACCGAAGGGCAGGGAATCGCGCCTGAGCCTCTTCCCGGCCCCACCAAGAAGCGCTAGGCACCAGGATTAGGGTTGCTTGCGGGCCAGGGAGTCCGTGAGCGACTGCCGCTGCTCGCGCGCTTTGGCCGCCAGGTGATGGCCGGGGAAAAGCCGCAGAAACTCGTCCAATTCCGCCAGGGCTTCCCGAGGTTGGTTGCGCAACAACAGGGCATTGTAGAGGGAGAGGTGGAGCGAGGGCACGCCCGGGTTCAGGTCATGGGCGCGGCGGATGAGTTGGTAGCCCTCCCCGAGCTTCCTTTGCCTCAGGTAGACGCGTCCCAGCTCCAAGTGGGCAAACCACGAGCGTTCATCGAGCTGGAGAGAGCGCTCCAGAGCCTTCTGCGCCTCCAGGTCGTTTCCTTGCCAGCGGCAGGCCACTCCCCGCAGCGCGTGGGCTTGGGCGTTCTTGTCGTTGACGCTGAGGGCGGCCTCGGCCACCCGCTGCGCTTCGCCGTAGGCGCCCTGCTGGAGATGGAGGAGAGCCAGCTGGATATAGGCGTTATCAAAATCGCGATAGAGTTCGATGGCCTTACGAAAGTGGACGACGCTTTGAGCGGCTTGTCCGCGCGACTGGGTTTCCACGCCCTGTTGAAACTCCTTCTGCGCTTTCTTCGGAACCTGCAACTGGCGCAGGGAGACCGCCGCCCCCGGCGCCTCGGCGGTGTCGTCCTGCTCCGCTTCCAGCTCGACCAGGATGCCACTCACAGGACCCAGGCTAACCTGGAGGGGGATACGGACGAGCTTGTAGCCGGCCTGATTCACCACCAGCACGTAGTTCCCCACGGGAACATGAGCGAAGGTGAAATCGCCGCTACCGCCGCTATACACCTGCGTTACTTCGATGCCGGTGGAGCTTTCCAGGCGGATGAGAATGTTTTGCGGCTGGCCACGGCCCCACCGGGCCCGGACATGCCCGGAAACAGTGGGCCGGCGCGAGAGCGGGTCAGCGTCGGCAGACGTGCGTCCCACAGAGGCTTCGCTTTGCGCTGGCAGCGGGGTGGGGGTCGCGCTCAGGGCCGCCAAAAATAGGCAGCCAGGAACGAGGCCTTTCATCGGAGACACGACGGGTTAGAGAGGGCTCACGGCTGGCGGCGTACCAGAGTGGCCTGCAACGCTTCGCGCTGCTGCCGCGCTTTGGCCGCTTGGGGGTGATTGGGGAAAAGCTGGACGAACTCATCCAGCTCCGCCACCGCGGCGGTGTAATCCTGGCGAAGAACCAAAGCGTTGTAGTAGTTGAGGTGGACGTTGGGCACGTCGGGCCCTAGCTGATGCGCCTGCGCGAAGTGCGGATAGGATTCCTGGGTCCGGTTCAGCTTCACCAGTGTCCGTCCCAGTTCCAGATGCGTAAACCAGGACTTAGGCTCTCCTCGGCCTTCCTCGAGCTTCACCGACGCTTCCAGTTCTTTCAGAGATTCCTGCGGCTTGTTCTGCTCGCGGTAAGCGGCTCCGAGGATGGCGTGGGCGAGCGCACTCTTTTCGTTGCGCGCCAGCGACGCCTTGGCCACGGATTCGGCGTCCGGGAAACTGCCGCGGGTTAGAAGAGCCATGCCCAATTCGATGTAGGCTTCGTCATAGTCGGCGTAGAGTTGAATGGCCTTGCGAAAATGCTGGATGCCTTCGTCGGCTTTGTTAGCCGCCATGGCCGCCCGGCCTTTGTCAAATTCCTTCTGCGCCTTCTCGGGAATCGGTGACTCCCTCGCCGGCACCGAGGCGGCCTCCCCGGCATTGCCTTCCACCGGGATCATGTTGATCACGCCCACTTCAAAGGTCTCATAGGAGTGTTCGACCTTGATGCGCACCGGCCGGTAGCCGGTGGCATTGATGGCCAGCACATAGACGGCGCAGCCGATGCCCCGGAATTCAAAGCGCCCCGCCCTGTCGGTCCAGGTTTCAGCGGTGACCCCGCCCATCAGCGATTCCAATCGCACAGTGACCTGCTTCGGAGGGTCGACGCCGGCGGGATAGCGCAGTTGGCCGGCGATGGGGCCCTTGATCGGGCTGACCGGAGTATCCATCAGCGCCCCCGGCGCATCCAGCGGAGGCATCGGCGGCCCGGTGCGGTCTTGCGCGGCCAGCATACCGGCTGTGCCTACCAGGATGAGGGCAATGAGGGGAGGAGAGTTACGGATACGCATCGTGCACCGCCTTCTAAAGACTCTTTTTATCACGCCGCGGGCGCCAGTGCAAGCAAAAGCTGCGCCCGGCCGTTTCATCGAGGTACAAGCGGGGGCTCTAGAAGCGAGCCAGCCTTACAAGAGGCCGTGGCGGCGCAGGTCGCGAAAGGCCGCTGCCAGATAGAGCGCCATCGCCAGCAGCAACAGCGGCATGCCCAGGAACGTTCCCAGGCCCACGCTCCAGGGAGAAAAGCCGAACGCGAGGAAGAGAAGGACTCCTAACAAGCCCAGGAGCGCCAGCACCACGGCCGCGCGCGCCAGGGGATTCACGCCGGCGCTCTGGTTTTGCTCCTTCATTTCCTCACCTCGCCGGAATGCCGCTGTTCCGGTTCAGGATGAACCGGACCGTGACAGGTGACGCAGCTAGTTTCGTTGCTAGCCAGCTCGGCCGCGATGGCTTCGTGCGTGGCTTCGCCGTCAAACTTGGGCGTCGCCCCGTGGCAGGCCAGGCAGTTGCCATTCGGATACGTCCCCTTGTAGCGGACGGGTTCTTTCCAGCTTTTGGTGACGTAAAGCCACCAGTGGCGCAGGCCATCGCGTTTGGCTTGAAATGTGCCGTGGGCTCCATAGGTGGTGTGGCAGGTGTAGCACTGCTCCCGCGGGATCCATTTGTTGCGAAAGTGGCGGGCGGCCAGAGTCTCGCTGGCGGGATTGCGCAGGTCATTGACGAAAGCATGCATCACATGGCAGGTGGCGCAGGACTCCACCTTTTTCGTTTCTTCCAAGACCATGGCCGTCGTTCCCAGTACGGCTACGGTGGGAAGGACAAAAAGGCCATACAGAAGCAGCCAGTGGTAGGTTCCCAGGCGCAGGCGCGGCCGGCAAACGAACTCCACCACCACCAGCAGCAGCAGAGCGGTCAGCGCAGCCGCCAGCCCCAGGCCGCGCAGCAATTCCGCTGCCGTCAGGCCCTGCTGAGCTTCCAGGAGGGCTCTTTCGGGAAGCGCGAGCATCGTCATCACAGGCGCGGCTAGCTCCTGAGCGGCTCGGGCTGCGCAGCGGCCTTAAAGGCGCGGCGCAGGTTTTTTCCGCAGCCGCCTACGGTACTCGAGTCTTTACAGAATGTCACCCGGTAAGAGGTCCGGGTTTTGGCGGGTGGCGCTCAATTTCTCGGATGAGTAGCGCTAGGCTGATTACCACCAGGGCGATAGCCACCAGGGAGAGAACCAGCCCCTTGCGCCGGAAGGCCAGTTCCGCCAGAGCGGACTCGCCCGCCTGACGTGCCTGCCCGGCGAGCGTGAGCCCGCCCTTCACCGTTTGCTCGACCCCGCCCGCCTCGAAGGCGTGCACTTCGACGCGTGCCTTGATGAGAGTCTCCTGAGCTTTTGATTGCGTCAGGCGGGCCTCGCCCACTTCCATGCCGGCCCGTTCGGCTTGGCCCAGAACGGTATCAGCGGCGGCCAGCCCGGCAGCCAGTTGTTCGAGCGCGGTGTGGGTGCGCTGGGCGGAGGTCCAGGCCGGGTCGCCTTCCAGATGGCACGTGACGCAGAAAGATTTCTCGCCCACACCCACCAGGGCGTCGCTGGTGGCTTCAATGCGGTGATTTCCGTGGCAGGTGAGGCACGCCGCCAATCCCATGTCCGTCCAGGTTTTGTGCGGGCTCTGGTCGAACAGCTGTTCCTGGAAGGCGTGGCAGGTGCCGCAGACGCGCTCCACCGAGGCCACGCCGGGCGGAGCAGCTCCGTGGTTACCGTGGCAGGTGGCGCAGGTGGGGGCTGAGAGGTCGCCGGATTGCAAAGCGCGGAAATGCACGCTGGCGCGATAGCTGGCCAACTGATCGGTAGGAATTTTGTACGGCTTCATGTGGGCAGCATCGGAGTGGCAGCCGCCGCAGGTTTCGGGAATATGCAAAGGGTGGACGCGGGAGAGCGGGCGCGAGGCGGGGCGGATGCCGTGAACGCCATGGCAAGACGAGCAGACAGCGACGCGGGTGTCGCCCTGGCGCAGGCGCAGGCCGTGGACACTGGTCCAGTACTGGGCCAACTGGTCGGTTCGCAGGGCAGGGTTGTAAGCGCGCATCAAGGCTGGGTCGGAGTGGCAACGGCCGCAGAGTTGCGGGATATCGGCCGGACGAGGAATGCCACGATAGCCGCGGGCGGGGCTCTTGGCGTTCTTCTTGTCGTCACTGGTGGGGTCACCGCCGTGGCAGGCGGCGCAGGTCAAGCCCCGGAGGTGATGGATGTCGTCAGCAAACTTCCGTGATGCCTCATGGCCGAGTGTGCTGTGGCAAGCCAGGCAGCGATCAGTCGTGTTGGGGGTCTGCGCGACCGCCGCTGGGGCGAGCGCGGCCAGGAGCAAGAACGGCGCGAGGGCGAGGCGGGCGGCCATGCGCTTACCCCCGCCAGCCCCATAGAGACATCACCACCAGGTAGAGCACCAGGGCAACACCGAAATTGCGAAAAAGGCGTCCGCTGCGCCCGTCGGGCTCACGGTCGAGAAACGGCACCAGCACCCACACTCCGGCCACGACGGCCACCAGGAGCACCCCGAGTTGCTCGCCGTCGAACCCGAGCACCTTGGCCGGCAAGAGCTTCAGCGTCTGGAAGAGGCCCAGGAAGTACCACTCCGGCTTGATGCCCGCCGGCGCGGGCGCGAAAGCGTCGGCCTTGGTGCCGAGCTCCCAGGGGGCCAGCGCCGCCAGCGCGCCCAGCAGGCCGAGCGCCACGAACCACGCCATCAACTCGCGCAGGAAAAAATTGGGAAAAAAATGCATCTCGCGCGATTCCACCGGAACCCCTGCGGTCTTCAGCCAATACTCCGCGGCGGCCGGGTCGTGCTTGCGCAAATAGGTCAGGACGTGCATGGCCGGTTCCATGCCGGGTGCCACACTGATTCCCTGCCGCTGGACGAACGTCAGGTGGATGGCGACCAGCAGCGCGGTGAGGCCCGGCAGCACAGCCACGTGGAAGCCGAAGAAGCGTGTGAGGGTGGCGCCGGTCACCTCTTCGCCCCCGCGCAAGAAGACCATCAGCCCGTGCCCCACGACCGGCACTTGCCGGACGATATCCGTGCCGACCTTGGTGGCGAAGAAAGCCAGCTCGTTCCACGGCAAAAGGTAGCCGCTGAAGCCGAAGCCGAGGAAAAGGGAGAAGAGCACACAGCCTGTGATCCAGGTAAGTTCGCGCGGCCGGCGGTAAGCCTTCAGGAAGAAGGTCGAGAACATGTGCAGGGCCGCGGTGAAAATAAGCAAGTTGGCCGCCCAGGCGTGCAGGCCGCGGATCAGCCACCCGAAGTGCACCTTGGTCATGATGAACTGTGTGCTCTCAAAGGCCTCGTTGACCCCCGGGCGGTAGTAGAGCAGCAGCAGGATGCCGGTGACCACCTGCACCCCAAAGAGAAAAAGCGTCATGCCTCCGAGGTAGTACCAGTAGGAGTAGTAGTGCACCGGGACGGTTTTCTGCCGCCAGGGGGCAATGAGGTGGGCGAGGTCGAGCCGAACGTCGAGCCAGTCATAGACGCGCCCCGCCAACCTTCTCATCTCATGCCTGCCGCCGGCGGGCGACCACGATTTCTTCGCCGCGTTCATGGACCTCGAACTCTTCCAGCGGCCGCGGCGGCGGCCCGCTGACGTTGCGGCCCTGCAGGTCGTAGACGCCGTTGTGGCAGGCGCACCAGATGTTCTGCTCGCGCGGGCGGTACTGGACGGTGCAGTTCAGGTGCGTGCAGACAGCCGTCAGGGCGCGGTAGCCGCCCTCGGGGAGCCGAATCAGCAGCCCGGGGCGGCTGCCGAAGCGGAAAATTTTCGCCGTCCCCGGCGCCAGCTCGTTCAGCCGCGCCGCCACCGCCGTGTCGGTATCA
>CAYTXK010000083.1:0-8641 GCA_964441645.1 uncultured Acidobacteriota bacterium | reverse complement strand
CGATAACCGTGGCGCAGAGCGAGCGGCCCGCGGCCGGCGTCAATCAGCCAGGTTTCGCCGCTGGGGAAGGCGAGGAAGAGCGCATCGCCCTGGCCGACGTCGAGCACGGTTATCTCGAGCGCCGCCTTGTCCAGTTGCGGGGGAAAGGGATGCGTAGCCACGACAGCCATCACCGCCGCCAGCAATAGCGCCGCCCAGCGCTGGCGCCGTTGCCACGCCACCACCGCGGCCAGCCAGACGAGCGCGGCCACGTAGAGCCACACCACCCAGAGCGGCGGCGGCGGAATGCCGTAGGAAAGCGAGCCGGTGCCCAAGGTGTTGACCACCGCCAGCATTGCCCCCACCAGCCAGCGCACCGGCACGGCCACCAGCGCGCCCACGGCCGGCCAGAGGAGCGCCGCCATCAGGGCCGCCAAACCCAGCGGCACCACCCAGCCCACCAGCGGCACAACCAGAATGTTGGTGAGCAGCCCGGCCCAAACCACACGGTTGAAGTAGAGCGCGCTCAGCAGCAAGAAGCCCAGCTGAATGGCGAAAGAGAGCACGAAGAACTCCCACACCCGCAAGGCGGCGCGGATGAATCCGGTCAGTAAGCGCCGGGCGGCACGCTCTTTCTCGGTTGTCCAGAAGACGGCGCCGCTCAGAAGGTCGGCCGTGGCGCGCACATCGTGACGGAATTGGAGGAGATGAACGGGCCGCGACTGCTCATCGCGCTCCGGCGCGTCCAGAAAGCGCAGCGCCTCGCGATAGGGGGTTGAGGTGCGCGCAATCCAGGGCACGGCGAAAAAGGCGATCATCAGCACGGCGCCGAAGGAAAGATGGGAGCTGGGCTCGAAGAGCCACAACGGGTGGAGGAAGAGGATGAGCAGGGCCGCCAGCGCCAGCGGATTGGCTAGATGCACGTCGCGGAAGAGCAGCCGCGCCACGAGATAGAGACCCACCATCCAGACGGCGCGCTCGATGGGCGGGCGGTCTTCGACCAGGAGGAGGTAGAAAACCAGCGCCGCCATCGTGACCAGCGTGGCCAGCCATTCCCGCCCCCCCAGCCGCCGCAGCAGCCAAAAGAGGAACACCGCCAGGATGGCTACATTCAGGCCGGAGACCACCAGCACATGGTAGGCGCCGCTGAGGCGGAAACTTTCCGCCAGGCGGTGGGCGAGCAGGGCGGTGTCGCCCAACAGCATGGCCCGCAAGGCGGCGTTGTGGTCGGGGTAGCGCCCGGGCGGAACCGCGGAGTCCAGTTGCGCCAGAAGATGCGTGCGCAGCTCTTCAATCCAGCCCAGTGCCCGGTGGCCGCGGCGGCCGGGAAGTTTCGTGAGCAAAAGCGGGCTGCGCAGCGAGCCTTCGAGAAAAATCTCCTGCCGGGCCAGATAGGCGCGCCAGTCAAAGCTGCCCAGGTTTTGGTGGTTCACCGGTTCGTGGAGGCGGGCCAGGGCTTCGACGCGGTCGCCGTAGTGCAGGTCGGGCAGCAGCGGCGCGGTCTCATCGGGAGCGAGGAAATAGCTCAAGCGCACCCCGCCCGAAGCCTCGCGGGCGCGGCCGCCGGACTCGAGGGTTTCCAGTTCGAGCTCGTAATTGGTGGCGAAAGGTTGTTTTTGCGGAGCGCGACGCAGCCAGCCGGTGAGACGCACGGCTTCACCCAAGTCAAGCTGACCCGCGGCCACCAGCCGGTCCACGCGCGTGGGCGGGACGGCGGCTTCCTCGAAGCGAATGGTGGCGCCGCCCGCGAAAAAAAAGCCGACTAGCGCCATCGCCAGAGTCAACCGCAACCAGCGGCGGCGGAGGGCGGCGGTCCCCCCGAGCAGCGCCACCGTAGCCAGCGCCACGAGCCCCCGCGGCAAGGCGTCCACGTCGGCGTAGAGAGCGAGCCCGCTTGCGTAGGCCACCGCCAGCCAGAAAAGCGGGAAGCGCATCGCCTAGACGGCTCGCTCCAGGCGAGCCAGGGTTTCGATGTGAAAGGTCTGGGGAAAGAGGTCGAACAGCTCGAGCGAGGTGAGACGATAGCGCGGGGCGAGCCGCGTCAGATCGCGCGCCAGCGTGGCCGGGTCGCATGACAGATACACAATGAAACGCGGCCCAATCTCGCCCAATCCTTCCGCTACGCCGCGCTCTAGGCCCGCGCGCGGCGGGTCGAGCACGGCCACGTCGCACTTCTCGGGCGAGTGGGCGAGGAAGTCGGCTACCGTGCTCGCGCGGGCCTCCACGCCGCTTAAATCAGAAATGTTGGCGGCCAGGTCGGCCACCGCGGCGGGGTTCGTTTCCACCGCCACCACGCGCGCGAACTTTTCCGCCAGCGCGCGGGTGAAAAGCCCCACGCCGGCGTAGAGGTCGAGCGCCACCCGGCCTTCAAGCTCAGCGGCCACCCGCTCGGCCAGCAGCGGCAGGAGAAAGCGGTTCACCTGGAAGAAACTCCCGTGGCTGACCCGCAGGCGATATGTCCCAAGGGTGTAGTAAATCCACCCGAGGCCGTCCACAGTGTGCCGCTCCATCGCCGTCTCGTGGAAGTCAATCGAAAGCAGCCCATCCAGCGCCGTGCGCAACGCTTCCAGCAGGGGCGCGCGATCAAAATCCTCCTGCGGAGCGCGCAGCGTTAGCCACAGGGTATGGTCGCGGTCATCCACAAAAGCCTCGACGCCGCGCAGGCTGCGCGGCAGCGCCCGCTCGCGGCTGAGACGGTTCAAGGCAGCAATCAACTGGTTGAGCTTGGGCGAGCTGATGGGGCACTCCTCCACCGCCAGCAGCGTGTTCGAACCGGCGCGGTGAAAGCCGACCTGAAGAGCCTCAGGGATGGCGGGGTTGGGAGCGATCTTGAGCTGCACGCGGTTGCGATAATTCCAGGGCGGCGAGCCGTGGGCGCGAATCTCGCCCGGCCAGTCGAGCTTGCCCAGCCGCCGCAGGGTTTCGCGCAGAATTGCGACCTTGAGCGCCACTTGTTTTTCGTACGCCAGGTGCTGATAGTCGCAGCCGCCGCAGCGGGCGAAGTAGGGGCAGGCGGCTTCGATCCGCTCTTCGGCGGCCTGCTTCAACTCTCCCGGCAGGGCGCGGATGAGTTTGCGCGACGCCTGAATGGGAAAAACGTCCAGCACTTCTCCGGGCAGCACAAAAGGCACGAAGACCGGTTTCCCTTCGTGATAGGCGAGCCCCTCGCCGCCGTACACCATTTTTTCGACCCGCACCGTGAAGGGGTCCATGTTCAGCTGCCTTCGCCGGAAGCGTCGGCCGCCGTGCCAGCCAGCGGCATATAGAACAAACTCAGCCGCGGCAGCCGGTAGTGCTCGAAGAGTCTCTTTTGCAGGAATTGTTTTTCGATCAGGGCGAGCTGTTCGACCTTCATCCGCCGTCGGTAGGGAGCCAGGCCGCGCTCCACCTCGCCCCGCAGCGCCACCAATTCTTCGGCGGTGGCCGCCTGGGTGAGCGCCGCCAGCAATTTTTCTTCAAAGACAGTTAAGTGGCGCTCGAGGTCTTCGAGATTTTGCGTCGTCTCGGTGGCGGGTTGCGCGGCCAGCGCTTCGAGCGCAGCTGCGATGTCGGCAAAAGCGGCGACCGTGCTGTTGTTGTTTTCCTGTCGGGCCACCTCGTGCAGCGCGGCGGCATTCGAGCGGAAGAAGGCGGCGATTTCGCCGGCGCGGAACGGCGCGGGGTGCGCGGAGGTTGCGCCCTGGGGGCCGCGGCCGGCGGCCGCTTCTTTGGCTTCTTCGGCGACTTCGGCCACCGCGTCCACGCAGTAGAGCAGGCTTTTGATGGGCCGCGGGCGCGCTTTCTGCTGGTAGCGCTCGAAGGCGCGGTCAATCCCCTTGAGCACACTTTCCAGCGGCACCCCGGCCTTTTGCCAGCTTTCGATCACCGCCCAGTCGAGGGTGGAGACCAGCAGGTGGGCGCCGCGCTTCTGCCAGAAGTACTCTTCGATTTCGGTGTAGTAGTTGAAGTAGTTGTAGGCGTCCACGGGAACTGCCCCGCTGCTTCAGGCGGCTAGAGCATAGCGCAGAAAGGAATCTACGGGGAAGACTAGTGCCGTTCCAACTTGTTTCGGCCAACGGAACTGAGGTGCGCCGTCAGCCGATTCCACAAGAACCGCTTCCTCTGGCCACTCTTCAAGAAGCGTTTCCGACCTAGGCATAATGCTTCACGAGTCCTTCCCTTCGGCCCAAATAGTTGGAACGGCACTAACGCCGGCGCTTGGAGGATTTTTTGCCGGCGGCTTTTTCGGGCTGGCCCGCCGCGGCAGGCTGGCCCGCCGCGGCAGCGAGACCGCGTGGCTGGTTGCGCTCGTAGAGCAGGCGCAGGCCTTCGAGCGTCAGGAATTCGTCCACTTTTTCGATGTGGCGCGAGGCGCCGGCCAGCAGCCCGGCCTGGCCCCCGGTGGCGATGACGCGCGTCTTGGGGCCGAGTTGCTGCTTCATCTGGTCGAGGAGGCCGTCCACCACCGCCAGAAACCCATAGTAGAGGCCCGCCTGGATCGAGCCCGCGGTATTGGTGCCGATGAGTTTTTCCGGCTTGGCAAACGACACCGGCTGCAGCCGCGCGGCGCGCTGAAAAAGGGCGTTCGAGGCAATCCCGATGCCCGGGAAAATCGTGCCGCCCAGATAGTCGCCTGCCGCCGAAACAGCGTTGAAGGTGATGGCGGTGCCGAAATCCACCACGATGGTCGGCCCGCCGTATTTGGCGAAGGCCGCCACGGCGTCGGCGATGCGGTCGGCGCCCACTTCCTGCGGGTTATCGTAGTGGATGCGCAGGCCGGTCTTGATACCGGGGACGACGAAGAGCGGCTCGAGGCGAAAATAGCGGCGAGCCATGTCCGCCAGCGTGGGGTCGAGGGGCGGCACCACCGAGCTGATGATGACGCCGTCAATATTTTTGTCGTCGAGGCCGGAGAGGGCGAGGAAGTTCCGCGCCAGGATGCCGTATTCATCCACCGTCTGCTGGTGGGCCGTGACCAAGCGGCAGTGAGCCGCCAGGCGCTCGCCCTCAAACACCCCCAGCACGGTGTTGGTATTGCCGACATCAATAACCAGCAGCATGGTCAGGCCTCAGTGACGTCGCCGGCCAGCACGCTCACGGTTTGGCCGTCGTCGCGCCGCACCCGCAGCGTACCCGTTTCGTCCAGGCCATCGGTCGTGCCGGTGAACTGCTCCCAGGGCGTCGAGACCCGCACCCGCTGGCCGCGCGCCGAGGCCGAGACTTCAAGAAAGCGAGTCACGATGGGAGCCGCCCCTTCTTTGAGCAGGCGATTGTAGTAGCGGTCAAAGGCAGCGAGCAAGTGAGCGAGAATATCGAGGCGCGAATAGGCCCGCCCGCCCACCAGGCGCAGCGAAGTCGCCACCGCCTCCAGCTCCGCCGGGAAACGCGCCTGGTTGACGTTGACTCCGATGCCCACCACCACGTAGTGCAGGCGCTGCGATTCGGCCTGCATCTCGGTGAGGATGCCGCAGAATTTTTTTCCGCCCAGGTAGAGATCGTTCGGCCAGCGCAGTTCAACCTGGAGGCTGGTCACCTCCGCCACCGCATCGCACGCCCCGAGGCCGGCGGCCAACGTGAGCAGCGGCGCCTGCTGCGGCCCGAGCGGTGGGCGCAGGATGAGAGAAAGGTAGATGCCGCTGGTTTTCTCCGAATGCCAGGCGCGCCCCAGGCGGCCGCGGCCCGCGGTCTGCTCTTCGGCGATGACCAGCGTGCCGTGGGGCTCGCCGCCGGCGGCCAGCGCCAGCGCCACGCTATTGGTCGAGTCGAGCTTGAAGAAGTGATGGATGCGGCGCGCGAACGATGTTCCCTTGAGCCGAGTTTCGAGGACTTTCGGGACCAGGATGTCCGGCACGCGCTCGAGTTGGTAGCCGGTCTTCGGGTGGCCTTTGATTTTGACGCCCAGGGCGCGGAGTTTCTGCACCCAGTGCCAGACGGCCGAGCGGCTGACGCCCACCTGCCGCGCGATTTTGGCCCCGCTCAGCACCACCATGGGATGCTCGCTCAGCAGGCCGAGCAGGCGGTCAATGCGCCGGTCGGTGGACTGCGGCGGTGGCGGCTTGGGCATCGAGGTCAAAGAGTGTAGCGCCGAAGCCCGGTTACGGCCCGGCGTCTTTCCCAGGCCCGACTCGCACGGGCACAAGGTCAAAGCTGATGTCGGCGGCCGGGGCGGAATGGGTGAGCGCCCCGAGGGAGATGAAATCCACCCCGCACTCCGCGTAGGCGCGCACATTTTCCAGCCGAATGCCGCCCGAGGCTTCGAGCGGCACACGCCCGCGCGCCTGCCCGCCGCGGCGGGCCAGCTCGACCGCGGTGTCCACCTGTTCGACGCTCATGTTGTCGAGCAAGAGGGCGTCGGCGCCGGCGGCCAGCGCCTGCCGCACTTCGGCCTCGTCGCGCACTTCCACTTGAATCGCCTGCTGGCGGCCATACTTCTGGCGCGCGCGGCGAACGGCTTCGGCCACGCCGCCGGCGAGCTGCCCGTGGTTTTCCTTGATGAGCACGGCGTCGAAGAGGCCGAAGCGGTGGTTGGTTGCGCCGCCCACGCGCACGGCGTATTTTTCCAGCAAGCGCAGCCCCGGAGTGGTTTTGCGCGTGTCGCGAATCCTGGCCTTCGTGCCTTCCAGGCGCGCGACAAAGCGCCGCGTCAGCGTGGCGATGCCGCTCAGGCGCTGGAGGAAGTTCAGCGCCACGCGCTCGCCGCGCAGCAAGGGTCGCGCGTCCCCGCGCACTTTAGCGATAGACCCGCGCGTCACCTGCGCCCCTTCCTCCACCAGCGCTTCCAGGCGCAGCCCCGGGTCAAGCAGCTCATAGACGCGTTCCACCAGCGGCCAGCCCGCCACCACCAGGACTTCGTTGGCCAAAAAAGTGCCCTGCGCCTCGACCCGCTCGGGCAGGACGGCGTCGGTGGTGAGGTCGCCCGCACCGATGTCCTCCGCCAGGGCGCGTTCCAGGATTTCGGTCACCTCGCGCGAGCACCAGTCAAGCCCTACGGAAGCAGCCACGGCAGCCGGTGTCTTGGGAGCAGCAGTCATAGTGGGTCTGGGCGCGCGCCGCTCAGGCGGTCGCTCCGCCGGACGGGCGGCGATTCTCCAGCGTGCTCAGCAGTCGCGAAACCTTTTCGTACTGAGTATTGTACTCCGCCTGGCGCTGCTCGAGCCCGCGCACCACTTCGCGCGGGGCTTTTTCGCGGAACTGCTGGTCGCCCAGGCGGGCGCGCATCAGGTCGAGCTCGACTTCGAGTTTCTGCTTCTCGCGGCGCAGGCGTTCGAGCTCCGTGGCCAGGTCGGCCTCAGTGAAGGTCACGCGGGCGTCGAAGCGGGCCGCATGCCGGAGGATGCCGCCTTCGACCGGGAGCGGCCCCGCGGAAAGGTCGAGCGAAGAGAGCGTGGCCAGGCGCAGGATGGCTTCGCTGTGGTGGCGGAAAAGGCCGAGCACGGCCGCGTCGCTGGCGGCCAGCTCGCCCGGAATGGGCCGGCGGGCATCAATTTTCATCTCGGCGCGGATGTTGCGCAGGGCCACGATGGCTTCCTGCAATAGCGCCATAGCTTCGTCGGCCTGTTCGTCTATCCGCCACGCCTCCGGCTGCGGATAGGGTTGCAAGGCCAGGGGCTGCTTCGAGTCAAACAGTCGGCGCCAGAGTTCCTCGGTGAGAAAGGGCATAAAGGGGTGGAGCAGGCGGAGAGCGCCCTGGAAATGCGCCAGCAGGGCGCGCCAGGCCCTTTGCTGCTCTTCGGGTTGGGCGTTGACCGTTCCGGCGATGACCGGCTTGACCCATTCCAGGTACCAGTCGCAGAACTCGTGCCAGAAAAAGTGGTAGAGCTCGTGCGCGGCTTCGTGAAAGCGAAACTCCTCCAGCGCCGCCGTCACCGTGGCGCTGAGGCGGGAGAGGCGCCCGCCCAGCCAGAGATCCGCCAGGGGCGGAGTTTCCACACTGCCCGGGGGCGGCGGGTCGGCGTGGAGAACTTTGGCGGCGAAGCCGGCGGGAAGGACGCCCTGTTCTTCGGCGCGGGCGAGGTTCAAGGCGATGAAGCGGGCGGCGTTCCAGATTTTGTTGGCGAAGGCGCGGTAGCTGCGCAGGCGGTCTTCGCTCAGCGCGATATCGGTTCCGGGCGCGGCCATGATAGCCAGCGCAAAGCGCGTGGCGTCGGTGCCGTACTTCTCGGTGACTTCCAGCGGGTCGAGCACGTTGCCGCGCGTCTTCGACATTTTCTGCCGGTCGGCGTCGCGCACCAGGTTGTGCAGATAGAGCTGGCGGAAGGGAAGGCGCTCTTCCCGCGTCGGCCGCGAAACCAGGTGCAGCCCCATCATGATCATGCGCGCGTCCCAGAAAAACAGGATGTCGTAGCCGCTGATCAGTAGGTTGTTCGGGTAGTAGTCGCGCAGGTCGGCGGTGTCGTCGGGCCAGCCCAGCGTCGAAAACGGCCACAGCGCCGAGCTGAACCAGGTGTCGAGCACGTCGGGGTCCTGGGTCAGGCGGGCGCTGCCGCATCCGCCGCATTTTGGCGGCGGGCTGGCAGGCCGCGGGCGGCCGTCCACGACTTCGACGCGCGAGTCGCGCGCCGGCGTCATCGCCGCGCACTCGCCGCAATGCCAGATGGGGATGCGATGCCCCCACCACAGTTGCCGCGAGATGCACCAGTCGTGGATGTTTTCGAGCCAGTCGAGATACACCTTCTTCCAATTC
>CAYTXK010000082.1:0-8644 GCA_964441645.1 uncultured Acidobacteriota bacterium | reverse complement strand
TCCACCCATTCGGCCAGCCGGGCTTTGAGAAAACGCAGCGGCGGCGCCGAGGCTCCCGCCAGCAGCGCCAGCGCCGGAGCGACAAACAGCTCGAAGGTCACCATGGTGGATACCGGATTGCCCGGCAGGCCGAAAACAAACTTGTCCTGGCAGGCGGCGAACACCACCGGCCGCCCGGGACGGATGGCGACTTGGTCGAAGTGCAGCGTGGCGCCTAGTTTACGCATTATGACTTCAACAAAGTCGTACTTGCCCATGGAGACGCCCCCGGAGAGGACCAATAGGTCTTCCTCCAGGCCACGGCGGAAGAGACGCTCCAGCTCGGCGAGCTCGTCGCGGGCCTGGCCCAGCAAGACAGGCTCTCCCCCGCTCAGCCGAACCTGCGCGGCGATCGAATAGCTGTTGCTGTTGCGAATCTGGTGGGGGCCGGGTTGGGCCTCAACGGGAACCACTTCGTCTCCGGTCGAAAGCACGGCGACGCGGGGCCGCCGCGCGACGCGCACCTTGGAACGCCCCACCTGCCCCAACAGCGAAATCTCCGGGTAGCCGAGGCGCGTGCCCACGGCAAGCAAGGAGTCCCCCTGACGAGCTTCACTCGCGCGCGGAACAACATTGCTGCCCGCCGTCGCGGCGCGCTTCACAACCACGTGCTGCCCCTTGGGCTCCGTATGCTCGATCATCACCACTGCATCGGCCCCGTCGGGGAGCGGAGCGCCGGTCATAATCTCGACACACTCGCCCGGCCCCACGCTTCCCGCAAAGGCCTCTCCGGCGCGGATTTGCCCCAAAAGCTTGAGCGTGGCAGGAGTTTGCGCCAGGTCGGCGGCACGCACGGCGAAGCCGTCGCGGGTCGAGCGCGGGAAGGGGGGGTAATCGCGGTCGGCTACAACTTCTTCGCCCAGGACGCGACCCAGACTGTCCAGCAGGGGCACGGTTTCAACAGGCGGTCGCGGAGCGCCAGCCGAAACCACGCTGATGACTTTGTTGCGGGCTTGGCAATAGCTCAACATCCGTCAGCCACTGTCCCCTGCTCCTAGTTTAAAGCCCTTCCGGGCTGGCCTGCACAACTCGCACCACTGTGTTCCAGGTCCGGGTGGTCACTTTCTTTCCGAATTCCTTTTCGAGCACATTCATCTGGCGAAGATTCTTTGCCCACTGCGGCCCCAGCGTGAGCACAGAACAAACTTCGCGGTCCCGGAGGCGGATAATTCGGAAACTCTTGTCGGGCGACCTGTAGGGGATTTTTAGAGTGGTTCTAGGCTCTTCTGGAAGGAAGGTAACAAACAGCCGCGTCCAAGGAGTCACTCTTATGCCCTTGAAGGGATTCGAGGCGACCAAGTCTCGCAGCTCTTCGAGCGGGCGGACAATGACGTAGCTGTCATGCCCAAAGGTTTTCTTGAGTCTCACTTCGATTCTTCTGACAAGCCTGCCTGTGTTCGCACGCTGGCTTTCGAACAAGACGTTGCCGCTCGCCAGCAAGGTCTTAACATTCATGAAACCGAGCGATTCAAACACCTTGCACAGGCGGTTCATTGTGACCCGTCGTTGTCCGCCGACATTGATGCCACGCAGAAACGCCGCGTAGACGGGCATAGGGCTAGGAAGCAACCTGGCTGGCGAAGCGGGAGCCGGGAACCAGGATAGTTTCCTGGCGCTGGGGGCCGGTGGAAATCAAAGCAATCTCCACGCCGAGCTCGCCGGCCACGAACTTGAGGTAGTCCCGCGCCTTTCCGGGCAGTTGCTCGTAGTCGGCCAGGCCGCGCGTGGGGGCCTGCCAGCCGGGACGCGTTTTGTAGTCGGGCTCCACGGCTTCAAGAACCTCGGCCTCGGGAGGCATTTCCTTCAAGGGTGAGCCCTTGTAGCGATAGCCCACGCACACCGGGATGTCGGCCAAGTGGTCAAGGATATCGAGCTTGTTCACCACCATCGCGTTGAGCCCGTTCAAGGCGGCGCGGTAGCGCAGCACCATCCAGTCGAGCCAACCAAGGCGTCGCGGGCGTCCGGTGACGGCGCCGTACTCGCCGCCGCGCTGGCGCAGGGCGTCGGCGGCTTCGCCCTTGATTTCCGTGGGGAAGGGGCCGCTGCCCACACGGGTGGTGTAGGCCTTGGTCACGCCGACAACCCCGGTAATGGCTGAGGGCGGAATGCCCAAGCCAATGCAGGCGCCGCCCGCCGTCGTACTGGAGGAGGTAACGAAGGGGTAGGTTCCGTGATCCACATCCAGCATGGTTCCCTGGGCGCCCTCGACCAGCGTGGACTTCCCCGCTTGCCGGGCTTCCGCCAAGAGCACGGAGACGTCGGTGATGAAGGGCCGCAGGCGTTCGGCGAAACTCTTGTATTGCGCGAGGATGGGCGACCAGTCGAGGTCGCGCTTACCGTAGAGGGCGCGCGCCAGAGCGACCTTGAGTTCAAGCAGGCGGCGGAGTTTCTGATCGAAGCGCTCCGGGTCGAGCAGGTCGCAGGTGCGCAGGCCGCGCCGGCCCATCTTGTCCTCATAGGCGGGGCCGATGCCGCGGGCGGTGGTGCCAATCTTCAGCGGGCCCAGGGCGGCCTCGGCGGCCTTCTCGAGCTCGCGGTGAAAAGGAAAAATCAGATGGGTGCGATTGCTGATGAAGAGACGCCCGGCGGCGCGCACGCCCTCCTTCTCCAGCGTGTCCAATTCTTCGAGCAAGGCTGCGGGGTCGAGCACCACGCCGGAGCCGATGACCGCCCACTTGTCGGGGTGGAGAATGCCGCTGGGGACCAGTTGCAGAACGAACTTCTTCCCCTCCACCACCACGGTGTGGCCGGCGTTGTGGCCGCCCTGGTAGCGGGCGACGATATCGAAGCGCGAGGCCAGGTAGTCCACAACCTTTCCCTTGCCTTCATCGCCCCACTGCGCTCCGACCACAACCACCGTACCCATCATCGGGCTCCGTTCCCGCATCGCCAGCGATCAGAGAGAGAAAACCGCGCGCGAGCCAGCCGCACCCCGGCATGGCGGAACCGAGCTCTGGTCTGGCGCCAAACCGGCCTATCATAGGCAGCGAGAGAAATCCGCGCAAGCGAGATTGGCAAAGCGGGAGAACCTAGGTGAGATGCTTCTCCAGGAAGCGGTCGATGTTGGGGCGAGGAAAGTTGCCCACCAGTTGGTCTTTCACCTGGCCGCCTTTGAAGAGGAGCAGCGTGGGGATGCCGCGAACGCCGTAGCGTTCCGGGGTGGCGGTGTTTTCGTCCACATTGACCTTGGCCACGCGCAGCCGGCCATTGTAGTCGCGGGCGACGGCTTCCACGGTGGGGGCCAGCATTTTGCAGGGCCCGCACCACGCCGCCCAGAAATCCACCAGCACCGGCAGGTCGGATTTCAAAACTTGCTGGTCGAAGGTGCTATCGCTGACGGTGAGGATATTGTCGGACATCGCCGGTCTGCCTCCTGCTAACGCCGTACGTTTATTCGATGTAGAACGACTTCAGAGCGACTCAGAGCTTCTCAGCCGTTGCTTCGGCTTTCTCCTCGGGCGCCGCAGTATAGCCGGAAGCCGCCTGCTTGACTACGATCCGGTAGAGGCGCTCGTACTCGGCGGCGGAAGCGTTCCAGGAAAAATCCTTTTGCATGCCGTTGCGCATCAGGCGCTGCCAGGCGGCGGGATTCTCGCGGTAGAGCTCCAGGGCCTGGCGGAGGCAGTCCAGCAGCGCTTCGCCGGAATACTCGCGGAACTTGAAGCCCGTGCCGCGGCCGGTGCGGGGGTCGAAAGGCTCGATGGTGTCCTCGAGGCCGCCGGTGGCCCGCACTACGGGGACGGTACCGTATTTCAGGCTGTAAATCTGGTTCAGCCCGCACGGCTCGTAGCGGGAGGGCATGAGGAAGATGTCGCTGCCGGCTTCGATTTTATGGGCGAGGGCGTTGTCGTAGGTGACGCGCACGGCAAACTTCTGGGGGAAGCGCTCGGCCAGGTCGCGAAAGAGCTCTTCAAAGGCCGGCTCACCCGTTCCCAAGGCGACGACGAGCAAGTCTTCCGCCATCAGGGCCTCGGCCTCCTCGGCAATCAAGTCGAAGCCTTTCTGGGTGGCAAAGCGGGAGACAATGCCGATGAGGGGCTGGCGCAGGTCGCCGGCCGGCAGGCCAAAGGACTGGAGCAAATCTTTCTTGCAGACTTGCTTGCCCTCGAGCTTGTCAGGAGAGAAGTTCGCGGCCAAGAATTTGTCGGTGGCCGGGTCCCACTCGGAGTAATCGACACCGTTCACGATGCCGGTGACGGTGGCGGCGCGCTGGCGTATGACGCCGTCTAAGCCGCTGCCGTACTCGGCAGTCTGAATTTCCTCGGCGTAGGTGCGGCTGACGGTGGTCACGAAGTCGGCGTAGACCAGCGCGCCCTTGAGGAAGTTCACCGAGCCGTAAAACTCCAGAGACTCAATGGTGAACAACTCTGCGGGCAGGCCGAGGCGCTCCATCACTGCCGGAGGAAAGATTCCCTGGTAACCCAAGTTGTGAACGGTGAAGACGACGGGCACGCCGCGGAGCAGCGGGTCGGCGGCGTAGAGAGTGTGCAGGAAAACGGGAACGAGCGCCGCCTGCCAGTCATGGCAATGGATCAGGTGGGGGGCTTCGGCGCGGCGACTGTACTCGAGCACGGCGCGGCAGAAGAGAGCGAAGCGCTCAGCATTGTCGGGATAATCGGCGCCGCCGTCGACGTAGAGGGCGTCGCGGTCGAAGTAGGGCGGGTAGTCCACAAAATAACTCTTCACGCCGGCCAGGGTCTTTCCCTGCTGAATATCGGGGAAGTGCAGGCGGCGCCCCAGAGGGACGCTCAGGCTGGGGACAATGACTTTGCCCGGCTCGGTCTTGCGATAACGGGGAAGGAAAACGCTGACCTGATGTTTGCGGGCGGCCAGGACTTTGGGAAGAGCGCCCACGACGTCGGCCAGCCCGCCGGTCTTTGAAAAGGGCACGCCCTCGGAGGCGACAAAGAGGATTTTCACCGCCGGCTCCTGAAGCGGCCACGGGGCGCGGCTCGTCCGCTAGTGCCGTTCCAACTTTCTAGAGATAAGCTCTGCACGACAGTTTCTCGCGACAAGCGCCCCCCTAACGGTGGACGGCAAGGGCCGCAAACAGTTGGAACGGCACTAGGCATCAATCTGCGCCCGCTGCAAGGTGCCGCTGAAATCGACGTAGAGGGTCTTCCACTCGGAGAAAACGTCGAGGCCGGCGATGCCGGCTTCGCGGTGGCCGTTGCCGGTTTGCTTGGTGCCGCCGAAGGGAAGCTGGATTTCGGCGCCGATGGTGGGGGCGTTGATGTAAACGATGCCGGTATAGAGATCGCGCATAGCCGCAAAGGCGCGATTGACATCCAGGGTGTACACGGACGAGGAGAGCCCGTAGGCGACGCCATTGGCGACCTCGATTCCCTGCTCGAAACTCTCGATGGGAATGACGGAGACCACCGGGCCGAAAATCTCCTCCTGGGCGATTCGCATCCCGGGCGAACAGTCGCCAAAGACGGTGGGAGCGTGGAAGTGGCCGCTGCGGAACTCGCCGCTCGTAAGCGCCTCGCCGCCGCAGAGGAGGCGCGCGCCTTCGTTGTTGCCGATTTCGACGTACTCCGCGACAGTTTCGCGCTGCTTGGCGTTGACCAGCGGCCCCATCTCCACCGTGGGGTCGAGGCCATTGCCGACTTTGAGGGTGCTGGCGCGCTCGACGAACTTCTCTACAAATTGGCGGTAGACTTTTTTGTGCACACCCACGCGGCTGGCGGCGGTGCAGCGCTGTCCGGTGGTGCCGAAGCCGCCCCAAAGGGCGCCGTCCACGGCCAAGTCAAGGTCGGCGTCCTCGAGGACGAGGATGATGTTCTTGCCGCCCATCTCGAGGTGGCAGTGGCGAAAGTCGGGCGCGCAGGCTTTGGAGACTTCGCGGCCGACGGCGGTGGAGCCGGTGAAAGAAATCACGCCCACGTCGGGATGAGTCATCAAGGGCAGGCCCACTTTGCTGCCCGAGCCGAACACGATGTTCAACACACCTTTGGGCAGGCCGGCTTCGTTCAAGATTTGCACGAAGTTGTAGGCGGAGAGCGGCGTGTCGGTGGCGGGCTTGAAGACCACAGTGTTTCCCAGCACCAGCGCGGGGAAAATCTTCCAGGAGGGGATGGCCATAGGAAAGTTCCAGGGGGTGATCATGCCGCAGACGCCGAGCGGCTGCCGGACGCACATAGCGAACTTGTTGCGCAGCTCGGAAGGCACGGTGTAGCCGAACTGGCGGCGGCCCTCGCCGGCCATGTAAAAGCCCATGTCAATGGCTTCCTGGACGTCGCCGCGGGTTTCCTTCAGCACTTTGCCCATCTCGCGGGTCATTTCGCGCGCCAGCTCTTCTTTGCGCTCGACCAGCATTTGCGCGGCGCGATACAGAACCTCGGCGCGCTTGGGGGCGGGCGTGATCCGCCACGCGGGGTAAGCCGCTTTGGCGGCGGCCACGGCTTCCTCGAGGTCGCACTTGTCGGAGGCGGGAAAGAGGCCGACGACTTCGTTGGTGTCGGCAGGGTTGAGGTTTTCGAACCGCTCTCCGCAGCGGGCGTCAGCCCACTCGCCGTTGATGAAATTTTTGTAGACCTTGGGAGCTGCCATGAGGACTTCCTCCTAACGGGGGGCTGCTCGACCTTTGCAGCGTTCGGAGCGCGAAGCGCGCCACTTTAGCAGATCGCCAATTAGGACGCAATGTACGGCGCCGGACGGCGGTGGTGTCCAGAGCAAGACGAGTTTGATGATTCATTTCATGTTCGCACCAATCAAGCACTCGTGATGCATCGCTTTGAGGTGAAGTCTTTGACCCGCTCATCCTTAAGTGACTCGAGGTTATCTTAGGTTCAGGAAGGTAAAGACGCTCAGTAGTAGAACGCCCAATGGGAAACTCACCATCATCGTGACCATGCATCGCTTATTCCTTCTGTGTAGTTCGAGCCTTGGTTCGGTGTAGGCGAGGCTCTCAAGAGAGCCGTAAAACCAGAAGACGCCTGCAAGGATAGCGAGGGCGAAAGCGCCAAGTGCTGATTTGAGTAGAAGACCCGCGACTGGCGTGGGAAAGAGGTCACGGAGGAAGGTAGTTACCAAGATGATGGCACCGCTGCTCAGACCTGTCACGAGGCGGACTAGCTCTCCGACCATCCCCTGTACCGGCCGGTGATCAGGCATGCGCGGGAGTCTAGCACGACAATTATCTCCCCCACTATAACGACGCCGCAGTGGCTTACGAATATATGATCCGGAGGTTCAGTTCCTTTGCGATTCTCGCCCTCTCTCTGTTGAGAGAAGCCATGTCTTCTGCCAAAGATTGCATTCTGCTCAAATCACTAAGCCGCAGCCGTTTTCGAGTCAGCAAGCTACGGTATTCCCTCCACTTTTTCTTGTGTCTTTTCGCGAGTAGGTTGAGTAGCTTTTCTTTTTTCATCACCGTCCTTCAGCCGGGAGAGTGGGCAGGAATTTTAGCATGATGGAATACTTGAGATCCGAAGCGGCAGCGGCTGGCGTTGGCAAGCTAGGACTAGCCGGTCACACTCTGGGGCCCAGTCGGTGGGCAGCGATGTTTCGCCTGTTTTGCCCGCCTCTTATGCGTCTTCCATCGGGTAAGGCGGAGGGATTTTACCTTCACGGCCCTTCGTCCCGCAACCTGGACTCAGGGAAAACGGGCGATCCCTCTACGCAGAGTCTTCTTCCATTGGGTAAGGCGGGGCGACCGTTCCCTGGCGGCGGGCGACCAGGTAGTGGCGAATGAAGGGGTCCAGGGCGCCGTCCAAGACGGCGTCCACATTCCCGGTTTCAAGCTTGGTGCGGTGGTCCTTCACCATCTGGTAGGGGTGCAGGACGTAGGAGCGGATCTGGCTGCCAAAGCTGATATCGGCTTTGCTGTCCTCCAGCTTGCGGGCGGCATCCAGGCGTTTTTGCAGCTCGTATTGGTAGAGGCGCGAGCGCAGGACTTTCATGGCCACCTCGCGGTTCTTATGCTGGGAGCGCTCGTTCTGGCACTGGGCGACAATGTTGGTGGGCAAGTGGGTGATGCGCACCGCCGAGTCGGTGACGTTAACGTGCTGGCCGCCGTGGCCGCTGGAGCGATAGGTATCAATGCGCAAGTCTTCATCGCGAATGTTTACCTCGATCTTGTCATCCACCTCCGGCGTGACAAACACGGAGGCGAAGGAGGTGTGGCGGCGAGCATTGGGATCAAAGGGCGAAATGCGCACCAGGCGATGCACGCCAATCTCGGAGAGCAGCAGGCCGAAGGCGCTCTCGCCCTGCACGGTAAACGTGACTGACTTAATTCCCGCTTCTTCCCCCGGCTGGATGTCGGTGATGGAGGCGGCCAGACCCTTGCGCTCCGCCCAGCGCAGGTACATGCGCAGCAGCATTTCAGCCCAGTCCTGCGACTCGGTGCCGCCGGCGCCGGGGTGAATGGTGACGATGGCGTTGCGGTGGTCGTGGGCGCCGTAGAGGAGAATGTCTGTTTCTGCTTCATCCAGGTCGCGGCGGAGGGTGTCGAGCGCCGGGCGCAGGTCCTTCTCAACCGGCTCGCCTTCGTGAGCCAGCTCAAAGAGAGTGGTGAGGTCGCTCAAGTGGCGGCTGAGGGACTGAGCGGTCTCGCGCTGCCGCTCCAAGTTCTTGCGCTGCTGGAGGAGCTTCTGGG